>JAICHH010000046.1 GCA_025922715.1 Nitrososphaeraceae archaeon | reverse complement strand
GAAACATTCCTACAAATGCTGAGTAAATCCCAATTGAGGATTGCCATTCACCTAAAAATGTCCCTAATAAAGCAGGTATAATCATCAGTAATCCAGAAAATTGCAATATAATGGCTACATTTGCAAAAATTGGTTTGTAATGCTCTCTTATAATTTTCCTATAGCCTCTAAAGGTTTTCTCAATAACTGCTATACGAATTGCTTCGGCAAGATATTCTAGTGTTACTGTACCAATAATTTGTTCTTTATTTGTAATATCAGTAACAGGGAGATGTTTAATTTTGTGGGCATGCATTAATCTAATAGATTGTCTTACTGTAGATGAACTAGGTAATGTTATTATGGGAGATGTCATTATGGATTTTAGAAATATTAAATCAGAATCCTCTCCTTTCATAACAACCTTTTCTAAAATATCACTATCTGTTACAATCCCAGCATATTTCCCATTTGATGTAACAAGGATTATCTCAACATGTTTAGATTGCAATGCTTTAACTGCTTCAGCAACAGGAGCATTCTCATCAACAGTGACAAATTGAGTATGAATATACGATGACAGAGGACGGTCTAATGGTTCAACCATTCACATTCATCATTCTATGATTATTTATTCTGAGCTTATAATCGACGTATAAAGATTTGTTTAATGAAAAATATCTATAATAATGTTAAATCTTTATTATTTTTTTTGATATTATTGTGATTAGGAGATCAAGCTATTATCAATTTTAAGTGAGCAATATAGTTCTATAAAGCCAAAATTAAGGTTAAATTTAGTTCCTAGACACAGATAAATGGAAAAAATATTGCAAATCCTATTAGCACTCAGAAACCAAGATGAGACTGGTAAAGTTATATCATCCTAGTTTTTGTGATAAGCATATCAATCAATCTTTTTCTTTAGTTTACCTAAATCTTAAGAGATAGATTATATCACGATTGCAACCTTTGTTGTTATTAAAAATGGTATTATTCCCTAATGTAATGGGCTAATTTAATTGACTATGCCAATAGAAAGACAATTTTAAGGTTTGATTTAATGTTAATTGTACTAATCAAATAATATTTAAATCCAATGAAAATTTAGTTATTATGTGACTCAACGGCCAACTGGAATTACTATAATCTCTGTTCTTATGATTATTGGTGGATTAATTTTATTATTTACAGGAATTACTCCTTTATTTATAGGTCCTTTAATTAGCATTGATTCTTCTTCTAATTACCAAACTAGTGCATTAGGATTTCTTATTATTATAGGTGGTTTAACATTGGTAGTACTAGGATTAGCAAGTTTAATTGTTTCCTGGGGTCTTTTAAAGGGAAAAAGATGGGCAAGAACAATTACACTAATAATCAGTTTTATTGCAATAATAATTGCCATTATTTCTCTTACAAGTAGTAGAGATTTAACACATATTATTTCAGTAATAATTTATGGTATAATAATTTACTATATGTTTACAAAGAAAGTAAAATTATTTTTCGGTAAGATTAAAGAGCCACCTACCTAATTTATTTTTCAAATTTTTAGAATATAATTATTTCATTTCAAGTTTAATCTATGTATATCCTTCTTTACTAGTACCCATATTAAAATAGGAAAAATTATGCCAACTATCAGTATTACTTCCATTGTTAAAAAAATGAAAAAACCCAATACTAAAATCCATACAATACATGTACTCTCTATCAAATCATAAGTGTTGATCAAGATATTATAGTTATTAAGTTCAATATCTATTTAAGTTGAATATTTCATTTGTATATAATTAGTACAATATTAACAAGTAATACATAGGGGAATAAATAGAAAAATGCGAATTTACAAAAAGATTAGTTAAGATCTATGTTGACAAAACATTGAGTTCTTCTAATTTCATTTTATTATAATAAAAGGGAGATAGATCTTTAGATCTTAGTTGATAGTTTTATAATAGTTTTTATGAAGTATTACAAAAGTAGTAATAAAATAATAGTATAATATGCAACTAATAAATAAAATGAATATTCAAATCCTATCAAATAGGCCGAATTAAACAATATTATTGCTAATTATTTTATCTTCAGAACTTTGCATGAAAGTGTAATGAAATCATGTTATACAAAATCTACTTAATTTAACTTATTTTTATAAATTAAAATAGTAATAGTAAATTTCTTTATTTGGGTAGTAGGAATTCAATTTTTACCAAACTATTTATTCTATTACATTTATAATTTTTTTATGAAGATCTTTTTTGTACTTAAAAATATAGAGGGATATTCAAAAATTATTAAATTTTCTCTTTCTTATTCTATTTTGGTTTTGTGTATGTTATTCTTTTTAGACAATCTCCATTCGAGTTACGCTCAAAAGTTCAAAGATGTTAAAATTATTGTCAATGAATTGGATAATAATGGAACCTATATGCTGGTTGGGAAAGGAGGAAATATAGGATTATCAGTTGGTGATGAGGGAGTATTATTAATCGATTCACAATTTGAACAATTGACTGACAAAATCCTATCTGCAATTAATAATAGAATTACCGAAAAACCAGTAAAATTTGTTATTAATACTCACTGGCATCAAGATCATACTGGAGGTAATGAAAATTTCGTTAATAATGGAGCTATTGTAATAGCTCATGAAAATGTTAGGGAGCGCTTAAGCACTGGGCAATTTGTTGACTTTTTGAATAAGACATTTGAAGCATCTCCATTAAATGCACTGCCTACCAGGACTTACAACGATTCTACTACTTTTTATTTTAATGAGGATAAAATTAATGTATACCACATTCCAAATGCACATACTGATGGTGATTCAATTATTTATTTTAACAAACGAAATGTAATTCATACAGGAGACCTGTATGTTAATGGACGGTATCCATTTATAGATCATTCTAGTGGTGGTTCCATAGATGGTCTCATAACAGGAATAGAAAAGATAACTTCAATAATAGATAACCAAACTAAGATTATTCCTGGTCATGGATTATTATCAAATCTTAATGAATTACAAGACTATCTTTTTATGTTAAAAGATATAAGACAACAAGTCCATACAATGGTAAATAATGGTGCTAATCTCGAGGAAATCCTTAAAAGCGATATAACGACCAAGTATGATAGTTTATATTCTGATAGCTTTATTAATTCAGAAGATTTTTTAGGATTTGTGTATAATGATATAAAATATCAATAATTTTATTTTAATGAAATAAAACTTCTTATACTATTAAAATAATTTTAAAATCTATTGATAAATTTTATTACTATATAGAAATATAAAAATAGTTTTTTCAAAGTCATGATTTAGTTAAATTTGTTAATAAATTTATTCTAATTATTCATAACTCTTATTAAGTAAGTTTTAAATATATAATATTTTTAGGAATCATAATGATGTTTGTTTTATTTGTAATGTTTATTTTAATGCTCTCAAGTGTATCAAGTGTATACCCTCAACAAAACGAAAATAGTTCAAGACAAGATTCAGAAAAAATTAAAGTAGTTGCTTCGTTTTACCCTTTTTATGAAATTGCTAAACAAATAGGTGGAAATAATACTATAGTAACATCTGTCATACCCATGGGTGTTGAACCACATGATTGGCAATTAACTCCACAACAAATACCAGGTATTATAGAAGCTGACATGATTATATACAACGGAATAGGTTTTGATTCATGGCTTGGTAAGAAAGAACAGTTTCGTAATTCATTTCTTGTTGATATTAGCAAAGATTTACAGCTTATAAAATTAGGTCAGCAAGAATCAGAAAATTTAGGGCACACCGACCAGATCTATGATCTTACCTACGGATACGATCCTCATATTTGGTTAGATCCAATTTTGGTAAAAAATATTTCTAAAACCATTAGTAATGCACTTATCAAATTAGATCCAGATAATACAGATTCTTATTTTCGAAATACTAAAAATTTCAATCAAGAACTTGATACCCTAGATTCACTAATAAAGAAATCACTGGCTAATTGTGAACTAAAGGACTTCATTACTTTTCATGAATCTTTTCACTATTTTGCGAATAGATATGGCTTAACTCAACATGCCGTTCACGGAAGTTCTCCAGAAGGTGAAATTCTTCCACAACAAATCATAACAATTATTTCATTAGCTAAAGATCTTGGTATAGATACAATTTATTCTGAAGAACTAAAAGACCCTAGATTATCTCAAACCCTTGCATCAGAAATTCCAAATGGAAAAGTCTTACTATTATCTCCTATAGAAGGGATAGAACCACATGAACAAAAGAAAAATATAGATTATATTGACAAGATGAAAATGAATTTGGAGAATCTAAAACAAGGATTGAAATGTAAATAGTATTATCATTCAATTACTTATTGAATCTATCAAGTTCTAAAATAGTAGCAAGTATCATCTTTGTTATATCAGTTGCATATTCTATATTCAATGTATTAGGTGTATCAGAAGACTTATGATAATTTGGATTCTTTGTTACACCTTCATCATGTATTCCTATAACTGTACTGCCCAATTCTTCAAAAGGAATAAAATCACTATTTCCAAGTTTAGCTAATTGGGCTTGTAGATTTGTATAATTTGATGCTATTTGTTTGATGAATAGGGCTATAGTTTTTGAATAATTATCATTTTGTACATGTTTATTGCCAATATCATATTCTAATATGACTTTATTTGTTTCATTAGAAGGTCTATAGCCTATCATATCAAAGTTAATGTAGAGATCTATATTTTTGGTTCTATTATTACCATCCAAGTAATTTATGTACTTGTTTGATCCCCATTTGCCTTGTTCTTCTCCTGAAAATAATACAAATTCAAGGTTAAGTGTTAAATTTAAGTGAGACAAAATACGTACAAGTTCTAAAATTGCTGAAACTCCACTTGCATTATCATCTGCTCCTGGAGCCCTAGCTTCAGAATTATTGATGTTTTCTGCTCTACTATCATAATGTGCTCCAATAATAATTGTATTATTATCTTGCAATGATGCTGTCGAATCGTGTATTTTACAAATAATATTTTTTAAATGAAATGTCTGATTTTCATCTATTTGAGTAAAATTGTGAAAAAATACTCTATTTTCACATAAGGTTTCAAGTTCATTTTTAAGCCAATAAGCAACATTCTCGATATGATCTGATTTAGTGTGTCTGGTATGAAAAGATGACAGAGTATTAATCCATTCTTTGAGTTTAGTTGAATTAACTTGTTCTAGTATTAAATCTGTTTGTTTTTTTAGATCTTTGTCTGTTTTTTGTATAGATGGTATATTGTCAATACAGGCTATTATGGAAATCGTACATAAGGAATTAAACTTATTATATTCAATTTTATTAATAGATATAGAACTTGCTAGAATACTATTCAATGAACTAGCAACAAATAAAACAATTATTATAGATATCAATAAGGATAATCTATTATATTTTTGATAAGACAATTATTAGTTTATTTATAATACTTTATAATTGCCTTTTCATTAGATTAAGCTTGGATTGCGGAACCTAAAAATTTGATTATCCTAATTCATTGTTTTAGAAAAATTCAAGCTGTATTGACTTTTATATTTGCTTGATCCTATGTACTAAAAAACTCAAAAGTAGAATATCTTACATTGGACCTGATATTAGAGATTTTAGCTGGATTTTCTATGAGATATGAACCAAAATAATATTCAATGATGGAAAACAACGAGAATTTGAATATGTTTTTGGAAATAAAAAACATTATCTTTTATATATAGCTTTTAATTTTATTAGACCAAAAAATTCTACTTTCGTTTATTTAAAACCATATACTATAAATTTTTTGTAAAGCAGACTATTGCATGCAATTGAATAAATTAAGTTATTAAACTGAACCATATTATAATATGAAGATTTCTTTAAATGAAAAATTCATTTTCCTCGATTATGATCGCAGATTATAAAAAAGTTATTTATTCTAGGATATTTGTCTATTTAATATATATTATAAAATCAAATACAACCTTAATTCTTAATTAGTTTTTTGATCCTTATTTATTATGGTGAAGAAAAAGGGTAAGGTAAAAGAAAAAGAAGAAGAAAACCTTTCTGAAAGCACAAAGAAAAGGATCGATGAACTTCCATCCCATGCTCAAGAAATATTTAAAGAGGCCCATAGTAGTGCATTAGAACAGTATAAAGATCCCGATAAAAGGAGAGGTGGAAAGAAAGAGAGCAAAGAAGAAGTTGCACATAAAGTAGCTTGGTCTGCAGTTAAAAAAAAATATAAAAAAGGCGAAGATGACAAATGGATAAAGAAAAAATAAGAAGGTTCCTATCCATTTATATTTAAAATTATATTTAGTTATTAACATATAATATTTTATATTTAATTTTAAAATTATTTAATTGCAATTCATTTACTACTGAAGTCTCAAATCTCTTATTGTATACATATTAATTTTCACTTAGAGATTAATTTAACTAGAGATTATATCTAGTAATCTTAATGGCAATATTATATCTTTGATTTGATTTTATTTACATTATTAATAAAAGTGAATAAATTATACATTTTTAAAAATGTGATACTAGTCGGCCAATAAAAAAGATATCTTATTTTTAATTGTCTAATTTAGCTTTTGGTTTTTAACCTGTTTATGTAATATTACCATTAGCTGCAATACAAAATTCAACTGAACTTGTAAAGAAGCCTTCGAATGGTCCTTTTTGGCATTCATATATTCTGTCTATTGTTGGATATTTACTATATACAGCAGATTTACTATAAGAGTCTGAGTATCTGTCATTTCTGTCATTGTTCTTGGGAGTGTATGTTTTGTTATAGCCAGAGTTGTCATCGACGGATGAGTATCTGTCATTTCTGTCATTGTTCTTGGGAGTGTATGTTTTGTTATAGCCAGAGTTGTCATAGAAGGATGTATTGTTGTTGTATGCTTTGTTATAAGCAGAAGTGCTATATGGAAAAGAAAATTGTACAGCCATAGCAGTTTGACTTGCAATAACAAATCCAGATCCCAAAAGGACACTCATGGCTACAACCATTGAGAATATAAATTTCCTGTTCATGTTTGATAGAATGAAAGATTATTTATTTATATTGCGAATCATCACTAGAGAATCAAATAGAAGAATCTTATAATAAATAAAATTCAATAAAGGTTTACAAGTAGATAATTATGTTTCTTAATTAGTAATTACTTTATTCTTTTATAACTGAATTAATTGCATGTTGTAATACAATACTAAAATCTATATTTGTGATATATCTAAGGTTTAATATATTGAGAGAATACAATGAAATTATATACATAAATGAAATCATTGAAAGATGTAAAAAGGATATTTTAAAATTAATTGATTTAGAGAATCATTAGATGGACCAAAATTTAGGTCAGGTTGGTTCACAAGCTACTACGTATTTAGACTAAAACTAAATAATTATGGGTTGATGCTAATTAGTTAAAGGATAAATGGAATTCTGAAGGATTGACAAAATCTAGTAATTTTAATAAATAAATACTGAATATAAGACAATATAACATTTTGTTATTAAGGATTTGAAATTACCACATCTATTCATAGGTTTATACATTTCATCATTTATGATCTCTCATATGTTAAAATCTTTAGGATGAGTTATTTAAGAGTTTTGTTGACTAAGCATATTTTTTATTGTCTAAGACTAGATAAATTAGAAAATACTTTAGAGGATTCCAGACTAGATAAATTAGAAAATACTTTAGAGGATTCCAGACTAGATAAATTAGAAAATACTTTAGAGGATTCCAGACTAGATAAATTAGAAAATACTTTGTCATTAAAACTGGACAAATTAGTATATACTCTAGTGTCTGCAAGACTAGACATATTCTGATATACCTTGTCTTCTTCAAGGCTAGACATATTAGGATATAGTGTTACGGAAAAAACAGTAGTACCTTCTAATATTGATACAGATCCATCGTTTTCAGTATATGGAACTAATTGAAATAAGTAGGAATTGTTAAACTCTCGATATACTACTTTACCTACTTTTGTATTTAATAATTTAGCACTTTCTGGACCTGTCTCACTTTGTATGTCTTTATTGAGTTTCCAATCCTCATTATATTCTAATTGAAGGAAGTGTTCTTCATTTACATAGTCTAATTGAGCGTAAACCTGTTGGTGAATAAATAATGATATAACAAATAAAATCAAAACGAAATAGACAATCTTTAAGTTTGACATTAGTTTCAATAAATTATGTCAAAAAGAAAACCTATAAAAAAAGATTTGTTTTTAGAAACCAATAATAGACATACAGTATATATTATTTTATGACTACCAAAATAATTTGAAGCAATATTCTACATGGCATGAATACTTTAAAACGTATCAAGCTCCTACGTTGGTTGCATAGGAGAAAAATGATATTTTCTTTGGATCAAATGACTCATTAGCATTCCAGAAAGATCTGAATGATGTGGACGAAGTTGTAATATAAAAAGAGGAAATCATAAATAATATTGATGAAAAATATAGTTAATTATCAACATCTGATATGAAAAAGAGATTTTGTTTTAGACGAGGAGTTTCTTATAACAATCCCGAAACTCAAGAGTATAGCAATAATAATGATAATACTCTTATGAAATCATCATATTTCCATAAGCGGTTAATAAATAGATTTTTGGTTGGTTGTTTATTAGTTAGTATCGGCATTTTACTAGCTGAAAGTGGTGGTAGTTGGGATATCACAAATCATCTTTTAAATAAACCTGAAACCTTTTTCTCTCCTCCACATATTATATTATATAGTGGAATAACTCTAGCCTTAATAGGAGCTACAATTATGTTTCTCCATTGGAGATCGTATTCTACTTATATTTCTACTCTAAAAGGAGAAAAGAATCTTGAATTAGATTTGTCAATAAAATTGGTAATTAGTGGTGTCTGTATGCTGATAGTAGCCGGTCCACTTGATTTTTTTTGGCATTTAGCTTTTGGTTTAGATGGTTTGCTAAGTCCTCCACATCTTACTTTAACAATTGGAATGTTAGCCGGCAGTATTGGAGCTATAATAGGAATAAAATCATATATCGTAATCAACAACAATAGTAATAATCAAGAGAAAAGACTGAATAATGATATTGACAATTTTAAAAATAATGAAAGATTCCCAATTTCACTATACATAACATTAACCATTATCGGAATATTACCGATTTGGATGTCATCATCAGGTTTAATTTACATGTTCTCATTACCCTTTTCAGATACAGAATATTATAACTTTAACTTAGAACCTACTACTGCAGCCATTATAGCTAGTGTAAGCTTCCCATTTTTAATCTCATTTATTTTAGTATCATTATTTAAATTAGTGATTGAAATGGGTAACAAAAAGAGAAAGTTTGGTGCCATATCTGTTATTGGTTCAATTTTTATTATAATTACAATAGTTACAATGATGATTCCAAATAAATCATTGATATCCACAATTCCATTCTATGTACTTAATATCATTCCTATTATAATTGCTGATATATTTTTATCAAAGTTACCATTAAAGAGAGTATTTATTTATACATCAGGAGGAATTCTGGGCTCTTCATTCTTCATGCTCTATTATCCAATGATAACTTATATCTATAATGAAGTATTATCTAATCAACCTGTATGGCCTAGTCTTACTGCTCCTATATATTTTGAGATGATTACCGGCATCTATCCTTTACTAGTTCTACCAGCTGTTGGAATGGGAATTTTGGGAACAATTGTTAGTAGTAGATTAATTAACAGGAAAAATTGATGATATCAATTTTAATAGCATAATATACAATTGACATTCTAAGAATAATTGATTGATTCAACATCTAACAAAAAAACTTTTGGTGTTTAGGAATATTAAGAGTATCTTTTATACTAAAATATAATCCATTTTCCTTTTCATTAGCAAAGGAGAAGAAAAAGAAGAGATCATCTGACTTTTTTTAACTAATAAATAGGAGATAATTATTAATTATTACTTTAATAATAAGAATGAATTAAGATAAAATTTTTAATTTTGTCGAAATTAATTTGTTTTCTTTATTTTGATATTGAAAATTAAAATTTCAGAAAGTTACTCTACTGCTATTTTGCATCATATTAATCAATCTTTTCAATGTATTAGTAGTGGACATACATTGTAAATGATCTTTGTAATTGCATGTTATTGTATCTAAATTTCCTTCGTTATCTTTTAATTTTGCTTGATATTTCTGTTTATTGTCTTTATCAACGACATTTTTAACTAATCCTCTAACTATCTCTTTTACGACAGGAATAAGGGCAGATCTCGCACCATAAGCAGTATTTTTATAGATAAGCCAAAACATTGTAGTTGAATCATACTTTGTTGGAAATATCATTTTTTTAGTTTCCAAAGCTATCGTTGAATAATAATGACCAGCAATTTGAATCCACCCGTGGGACAAGATGTTAACATATTTAGCAAATTTCAAGCACGAAGAACATTTATCGTCAAATATGAGTAATGGCCTATCAAAGTAAACAGATGAGTCCATTCTCTACGTATTTATAGTTTGCGAGGTACTTAAACATTCTTTTCTACAATTTAGATAGGATTTAACACCTACAATTTTAAAACTAACAATAAGAATTTGTATGGACATTGATTAATGTTAAACGACGAGTAATAACTGTTCTTACTCATAGAAAAGTGTATCTCCAAATGATACAATTACAAATCTCCTTAAAGAGAGAAGTAAATATAGTTTAACTTGAATTTTGACTTTATTGAATTATTGATTATGAAAGTTATAGTAGTAAAATATCAACTAGAAGACTTAGGGAATTAGAAATAGATAGAATATTAGAAAGACAAGTGGATAGTTCCAAGACTAGAATATAAATTGATCAAAATAGGTCAAGAATTAGTCTAATCGATTTTATATTTATTTCGATGGATAATGAAATGGTCTTAATATATTTAATGACTAAATCTTATTGATCAGCCAACAGAAAAACAAATTAGGGATTTAATTTTTGTAATTTACAATAAGGAATCATTTAAGTATGAAGATGCAACACATACGATTTATCAATTCTTTTACCAATATTTGATTATCTTAGTATAGTAAAAAATAATAAAATCTTTTCTGAAAATTAGTTATTCGATAATTCAATATTCAATTTTACTATAAAAAAGCAAATTAACTCATTTCAATAAAAATTCATCTTTATTCAATATTGTGAATATTGTTAATATATATAGAGTATCCTTGACTAATTAGCAGGGTATTATTTTATCATGAAATTGAATGGGGATAATTTGCCAAAAAGCTCCGGAATAGAAAGAATAAGTAATGAGAAATTAACTTGGATCAATATAGAAAAGCCTACCCGTGAAAAACTGAAAATGCTCGAACTCCATTATCCTTTTCATGAACTTAATATTGAAGATTGTCTATCGAAACTTCAAATTCCTAAAGTAGATCGTTATGGAGATCATGTATTTATAATACTCCACTTTCCTACAATGGAAAATAAGGAAGGCTTCCCACGTTCGTCTCAACTTGCAATATTTGTAGGTTATAATTATTTAATTACAATTCAGCATGGGAATTTAAGAGCTTTAACAGAGATATTCCAAATCTGTAAAATCGACCAAAATCAACGTAGTTCTTTTATGGGAAATTCTTCGGGATACTTATTTCACAGTATTATAGATCTACTGGTAGATGATTTGCTTCATATGTTAATAAAAGTAGAAGGTAATTTAGATGATATAGAAGATTTAGTGTTTAATGAGAGGATTGCTATTGCAAAAGAGATCTCTCTTCTAAGAAGAGAGATAACCACTCTAAAGAGATTAGTATATCCTCTAAAGCGTACAATACTGACTGTTAGTAGGGAAATCCAAAAGTTCTCTGAAGAAGACCTCACTCTTTATTTTGACGATGTAAAAGATCATATTGACAAGGTGATAGAAGTCCTTGATGAATCAAAAGAGACCATAGAAATATTCAAAGATACCGACTTCATGCTTAGCGCTGAAAAGACTAACAAAATCTTGGCAATTCTAACCATACTTTTTACATTATCAATTCCTGCAACCATATTCTCAACATATTATGGAATGAATGTGAATTTACCAGGAGGTATTGAAACAGGTGCTGCAACTTTTCTAGGACCGTACACAACTTTTATAATGATAATCCTTTTATCGATAATACCTACAGGAGCTATGATATATGGGTTTAAAAAGAAGGGTTGGCTTGAGTTCTAACTTCCTATAGATTATAAGTGTAAAACTATTAAATCAAGTTTATTTAATAGTATCAATTTAATCATAAGGCTATTTTTAGAATATCAATTTTTAATCGTTTAAATTAAGTTACTATAAAATATGGATATTGATTAATTATTTCAATATTGCAAGTTCTATATAATACCTATTTACTCTCTTCCTTAAACTTTTTTTTATTGATTCTATACGTCCACTATTTTTTCCATTATATGAAGTTCTAGAATTAAACAACAAAAAAATCTTTCAATATCTGCAAACTTTAGAACATGAGTTTTCCATGATATTGGATCTTTACAAAAATCGCATTATAATTTAATTTCAAGGTCTTTTTTATTAATTTATTATATTTATT
>JAICHH010000045.1 GCA_025922715.1 Nitrososphaeraceae archaeon | reverse complement strand
CGATTGTTACCATTATCAACTACGAAAATATTATCAGATGAATCAATTGCTAATTCAAAAGGTGTATTAAATTCCCCATTACCAGTACCTGAAGTACCAAATTTCATTATAAAATTACCATTTTTGTCAAATTTTTGTACACGCTCATTAAAAGAATCAACCACAAAAATATTTCCAAGTGAATCTATTTCTACATCTGTTGGATTCAAAAATGCTCCGTCACCAGATCCATAAGTACCAAATTTCATTATAAAATTCCCGTTTTTGTCAAATTTTTGTACATTATTATTTTCTCCAAAATCAGTTGCATAAATATTATTTTCATTATCTACACCTAGTCCACCTGGAGTGATAAATTCTCCATTTCCCAGGCCAAATGAACCAAATGAATCTATAAATATTCCATCACTGCTGAATTTTTTTATTGCATATGTAGGATTTCCAAAATCAGCGACATAGATATTATTGTCAGAGTCAACAGCTACACCAGAAGGATTAGTGAAAAATTGAGGACCATTACCTAATACACCAAAACCAGTGATAAGGGACCCATTATTTGTAAATTTTTGAATCATATTTGAACGACCTGTAAAGTCAGCGACATAGATATTATTTTCAGAATCAGCAGCAATTCCACCAGCTTGGTTAAATTGACCAGTAGCAACACCTTTTGTTCCCCATTTCATTTTGTGTTCATATTCTGCTGCTGTTGTTGTTGTTGTTGTTGAGGCAAATGAAGATTGGTATGTCACATTACTACCATTTAAAATCAAAAATGAAAGTAAAACAGCCATACCACTAAAAAAAACAGTATTTTTAAAATTCATACTTTGTTAACAAAATAAATTATATATTAACTCTTCCTATAATTGCTAAAATTACAAAAATTAAAATAAAAAAATTTATTTGAGATCATTTAGGATTTCTTTTTATATTGTTCGCTCTCTTCTAAAGGAATGCCATATATTGGTTTAGTACCATAGTGATAATCTACTTTATTTGGATCAATGTATATTATACCTAGATTTTTATTATTCATTACTTTAATGCTTATAGGAACGTCAGTAATAGGTGCTTCAGGCATAGTGATTATACCTGTGCCATTAAATACAGTAGCATTATTTTGATTTGCAATATCAGATACAACAAAATTAGTAAGAGTGTGGGTATGTTTTGCTGTTCCATCAATTCTGATCATTTCAAAAGATGCATTAAAAACAGTAGAATTATCTCCAACTTGAGTTTGATTTGATGATAAATTGGATTTCCATGTTCCAGATATAATCCACAATGGTTCTCCATTTTCATCTTCTACAATACCTATTGATCTTCCAAATATATAATCTCCTTCTATTAAACCTGAAGGAATTCCCATTATTACATCCACATTAAAAGAAAATAACAATAACCCACTAGCTATCATCAGAGTAGAGAGAATCACAATAGAACTTATTGTGGTATTTTTTCCTGATATTTTTTTCATCAAGTTATTGTGGTTATATTGTTCTTATTACTTTTTCGCTTCTATTACTATATTATCACATTTATCAAACAAATAGTATTATTTCAATGATATAGAATTATATAAATTGTGAAAATTTATCATTTTTTTTAAACTTTAATTATTAATGACTATTCTAGTTATCAAATAAATTAACTGGCTATATAATATTAAATATATTAAATTTATATAAACAAATACATTAGATTTTTATATCAAATAAACTAAAAAGTATTATCTTTTGTCTTCAAATGTAAATATACCAAAGTTGCCTGCAAAAAATAAAAGTGAATTAACAGAACAAGTTTTTCAAGCTATAGTAGATAGTGGAGAAACGGGAATATTTCAAACAGAACTCTGTAAATCATTCTCTATAGACAGTAGAGATGGGTCAAGATTGGTTGGAAATCTTGAAAAACAATCTCTTATTTCTAGAGAAAGAATGTTATACAAAGGCAGGTGGACTTATAAATTAATAGTAAAAAAAATACCTCAATTAAAAGAAGCAGATAGGAGACCAATTGAGATTGCTAGTGTAGAAGGAGCTCCATGTTTTAGTTGTACTTTTCAACATTTATGTTCTACAGAAGATGAGACAAGCCAATATAGCCCTGCAAAATGTAATTGGATTGAGCAATGGGTTATTCTTGATACAAAAAAAAGAGGACTATCAAACCAGCTATAGAATTAACAAAAAATTTCTTCATCATTTTATTATCTAAAAATTAAAGAACATCATTGAAATCTTTTTCTACAATAACAAATGCAGATTCTATCTGACTAGATCCACATTGAAATCTTTTTCTACAATAACAAATGCAGATTCTATCTGACTAGATCCATTAACATTCCATCTTATACTATTTATTGAATCCGATGAATTACTTATTAATTTTTCAATTATATCCATATTCATATCAGATGGTTGAAGAATAATAGAAGATTTTAAAGTAGTGGTTTGTCCAGGAGAAAATTGCGGCCTACCATTTAATGGAATATCTTCATAAGATAAAACACCATGACCTAATAATTCATCATCTCCAAAAAGATCATATTCAACTTTTGATGTTGTTACACTTTTGTCAGAAGGATTATAAACATCAAAAAGTAAGGATAGCTCAATATTGTTAGTATTATTGGAAAGATTACTAATATCAACAGCTGCTAGGTTAAAATCAATTACATCCACATTAGGAGCACTAACAAAATATTGGATTCGTGGAAGCAAAATAATCGTAATTGCTAAAGCACCTATTACTCCAAAAAGTACTATTTTTCTTTTACTAAGGAACATATATTACAAATAAAGTTTCTAAAAAAGAATTAAAATGTTTCTTAATTTTTATTCTCATATAGCACTATAAAGATACATTAAAGTGATTAGATGGTTTAATTTAACACTGTTAAACTATCTATGACTCTAATTGATGGATTTATTATATGGATTCACTTATTATCTGCAAGTATTTGGGTTGGGGGATCAATCTTTATAGGAATAATTCTTGCTCCCATGTTAAAGCATATTGGAAATTCAATGGAAGAAAGAGTTATTATCATGATTAAAATTGGTAGAAGATTTAACAATATTGCATTTCCTTCATTTATTATTTTGATGTCAACAGGATTGTATAATTCAAGGTTCTTTTTTGAATATCCGTATAATTTTATTGAAACAGATTATGGAATTTTATTGTTAATGAAAATTGTCTTAGTAATTATTACTTTTGCAAGCTATATTATACATATTAAAAGTTTCGGAAAGGAGACAGAAGCAAAAATTATTGAAAATAGAGGATCAGGATATATTAACATAATACGTTCAAAAATCATTAACTATGGAAGATTAACTGTGATTCTCTCTATAATAATCTTGTTACTTGCGGCTTTCTTGGATGCAGGTATAAAATTTAGTTAGAAAAAACATATTCTCTTAATCCAGCCTTAGCAGCGGTATTACCACCTATTTTTACTAAAACAAATTCATTATTAGAATTTAAAATTGGTTCATTCATTTTTCCTTCATTTGAATGAAGACGGATATATTCCTGCATATCCAATTTAGAACGATCACCTATTTCTTTTTCTAAATTCATATCTTTAACAATTTCCTTATATGTAGATTGTATAACACCACTAAAGACCATAGCGCTACTTCCGCTTCCATATGATCCAAATCCTATTCTTTTATTTTCTAAGTCAATATTTTTCTTATATTCGAATTCTAATAAACTTCTTAATCCCATATACATGGATGCAGTGTAAAGATTACCTATTATAGCTGAAGCTTCAAGAGAACTAGCCATTTTTTGTTCAAAAACTTGTTTGAAGATGGAAGTACGCATAAACGCTTTCCTGAAATTTTCATCTGCTTTCATAAAATCCTTATCAGCTAAAATGGATTCAATTGTTCCACGAGGATCCTTAGGAGTAGGTTCATCCATTCCTACTTCTTCTATTATTTGTTTCCATCTGGGTAGACATCTCCATTCATGTCGTAGAAGATATGCTAATGCTTTTTCACCCATTTTTCGATAAGGTAAATGTACACTAATATAATCGATTTTATCGGTTATCGATTCATCTTCTTGCAATTGAATTAATTTAGTTTTAATTGCTTTTTCTCGATAACTATCAAAGGCTTTTTTGACTTGAATAAGATACAAATAATTAGAATAATTTCCATTAACTAAAGGAGTTTCACGTCCAAAAGGTCTATAAAAATCATACTCATTTTTAATTATTGTAGAAGTAACTTTAGGATCAAAAACAACTAATCTAGGATTTTCTTTTACTAACATAGCAATTGCACCCGCTCCCTGTGTATATTCTCCAGCTGATCCTAAATCATATTTTGCAATATCACTTACAATAACAATAGCAGCTCTATCATTATTTTCTTCAGCTCTGATCCAATTAGCATTGTCATATAACGCATAGGAGCCACTCACACAAGCAAACTTACATTCTATTCCTCCAGCATGTTCAAAGGATCCATCACCGTAAATCTGCTCAAGCATTCCAATTACAAAAGAATTCATAGCTTTTGATTCATCTAATGCTGATTCAGTTGCAACATACATTCTACCAATATCTTGTGGTTTAAGATCGTTTTTTTGCATTAATTTTAAACAAGCATTTGCTGCCATACAAGCAGGATCCTGATTAGTATCAACCATAGCCATTTTATATATTCCTATTCCAATTTCCAGTTTCTGAGGATCGATACCTCTAGCTACCGCAAAATCCTTTGAATCGATGTATAACTTTGGAACATAAAGTGCCATATCATCAATACCAACAGGCATATAAAATTCAATTTGCTAAAAGACATTTAAACGTACTTGTGATACTATTAAGTTTTTTTACTAAAAATAGTCTACGTTTCTTATAGAAGTTCTATTACATTAATATGTTAATCTATGAGATTATGTTTAGAAGTTTTTTATGACATTATAAAAATTATCACGTTCTGCAGCATAATATCCAGCTTGTTTAATAGATTCAATAATTTTCATAGAAGTAAGTTCAGTTGATCGTGCTCCGGTTGCACTAACTACCTCTTCACCTATCAATGTTCCACCAAAATCATCAGCACCAAAATGAAGAGCCAATTGTGCCATTCCAATTCCATTTGTAAGCCATGATGATTGAATATGAGAGATTAGCCCATAAAACATGATTCTTGATATTGCAATCATTTTTAGTAGTCTTAATCCTCCAGAAGGATATTTCGTAATTCCTTCTGTTTGCATTTGAGTCTTATTAGGTTCAAATCCCCAAGGAATAAAAGCTATAAATCCATTAGTTTTTTGTTGTAATTCAGATATTTTCATTATATGTTGTGCTATTTCATCATCGGTTTCTACCGTTCCATACATCATTGTTGCGGAGGACTTGATTCCAAGATCATGTGCCTCCTTCATAATGTTTAGCCATTGGTTACTTTTTATCTTAAGAGGACTTATTACTGATTTTACTTTATCATTCAGAATTTCTGCTCCTGCTCCTGGTAATGAATCCAATCCTGCATCTTTTAGTCTAGATATTACTTCCTTGATACTACTTCTTTCGACTTTAGATATCATATCAATTTCAGAAGCAGAAAGACCATGAATGGCAATTGATGGATAAAATTTTTTTATTTCATTGAATATTTCTTCATAATATTCAATAGATAAATTTGGGTTATGTCCCCCTTGAAAAAGAATTTGAGTAATTCCAAACATTTCATTTGCCAAGGCGATTCTCTTCATTATGTCTTTGATATTGTGTGTATAGGATTCTTCATGGCCCGGAGGTCTATAAAAAGCACAAAATTTACAGTAGGTTACACAAACATTAGTATAATTCAAAATAATATTATTTATAAAAGTGGTTGTATTACCAAAAAGAATTTTTCTAAGAGTACTGGCAATAAGGCCGATTGTATATAGATCATCAGATTTTATTAATTCCTTACAATCATGAAGATTAAGTCTATCTCCTTTTAATACATTATTTAAAATATATCCAATTTCCGATTTTGAAACAATATAATTTAAACTATTTTGCAATTGAAAATTATAGTTTGATTATTCTATTTATTCTTTACAAGAAAATGTATCCTCTGTAATATAGAAGAATATATATCAATTAATAAATAAATTTATTATAACTAAATTGATTACTAATAGTATTAATAGTATTATATCACAACCTACACAAGCTATTGAAAAAGTATTATCTGGAGAGGAATTAACGTATAATGATGGTTTACAATTATTTGAAGAAAATCTATTCATATTAGGTTCTGTTGCTGATCAAATTAGAAGAAAATCAAAAGGAAATACAGTGACTTTTGTTTCATCATATTATTTAAATTATACTAATATTTGTGCAGCAAGTTGTTCTTTATGTGCTTTTTATAGAAAAGGACATGAAGATGATGCTTATACATTAACTAATGAACAGATTGTTGAAAGAGCTAGAATAGCTATACGACAGATGGGTGCTTCAGAATTACACATAGTTGGAGGATTTCATCCAAAACTTGGTTTGGAATATTATGAAAACATGATAAAGAATATAAAAAAAGAATTTCCGTTTGTAAAAGTTAAAGCTCTAACTCCTGCTGAAATTTTTTTCATATCTAAATTGACCAAAAACTCAGTTAAAGAGATTTTATTAAGATTAAAAGATTCTGGTTTGGATGCTCTTCCTGGAGGAGGAGCAGAAATTTTTAGCTCAGATATAAGAAATATTATTGTAAGAGGAAAATGCTCAGGAGAAGAATGGCTTGATACAGCTAAACAAGCTCATGAAATTGGTTTAAAAACTAATTCTACTATGCTTTTTGGACATATTGAGAAGCCAGAACATGTAATCGATCATATTATAAAAATTAGAGATCTTAATAAAAAAACTCATGGTTTCAATACTTTTATACCACTTAAGTTTAGTCTAGAGAATACTGAACTAGAGAAGAAAAAATTGATTGTTAGAGAAAGTCCATCTACTTATGACTTAAGAATAATAGCTATTGCTAGATTGTTATTAAAAAATGTTTTAGATAACATATCAGTTTATTGGGTTTCACTAGGTAAAAAAATAGCACAAGTAGCACTTACATATGGAGGTAATGATTTAGTTGGTACAGCTTTTTCAGAAGAAATATTTCGTGCTGCGGGAAAAACCAGTGGTATATCAATACAGGAACTTGTAAATTTGATCAAAGAAATAAAAAGAGAACCTGCTCAACGAGATACATTTTTTAAAGTAATACAAAAATACTAATAGTTATACAAATCAACAATATCAGAAATTACAAAATTTACAATAAACTATTATTAACTTTTATCATAATATTCTATTTATAAATTTATGAACATGTAAAACTATATGCTCATACTACGTTCTCATAAATAAATCCTGATGATGAAAGATTTCAAGATAGTTATGATTAATTTTAATTAAATAAGGATGTATTTTAATCTGGTTTTGTAAAGTTTTATAAACTAGGCAAAATAGATTTGAAATGGAGATATAATCTTTCTTTCAGATGCCAGTTGAAAGATTCGTTCAATCGATGTTTTTCCCCTTTCACCCATATCAACAGTGATATCATTCACATACATTTTAACAAATTTAGATATCATATCTTTTGATTGACCTCTTCCATATTTCATTGCATACTCTAACGCTGCTTCTATGTTATTCAGACCATAAAGTATAGAATTTTTAAACAAGTAGTCAAAGCGTCTAATCTGTTCTAGTGTTAATGTTTTATTACTTGCAACATTTATACCCAATGGTACAGGCAAACCGTTAGTAAGCTTATTCCACCAAGATCCTAAATCTATAATTTTATGTAAATTTAATGACTTGTATGTAAGTTGAATTTCATGAATTACTAAACCTGCATCAACTTGATTGTCTATTATTGCTTGAGGTATAATATGAAAAGGTAATTCTTTTTCTTTAAAATTACCTAACAAAAGAGATAATAATAAATACGCTGAAGTCATCTTCCCAGGTATAGCTATTATTTTTTTATTTAAATCATCTTTTAAAAACTTCTCTTTTGCTAAAATAATTGGACCATAATTTATTCCAAAACTTCCTCCACTTCGAAGAATTATATAATCCTTAAGAAATGCATAGGCATAAACAGATATAGCTGTTATGTCTAACTCATTATTTAATGCACGTTTATTAAGCTTTTCAATATCTTCAATTACATGAGTAATATGAAATTCATTAGACTCTACATTTTCACTTGCTAATCCATAAAACATAAAAGCATCATCAGCATCTGGAGTATGCCCTAAAGTTATATCAATCATTTATAGTTATTTAGATACAATACGAATCTTTTCGTTATATTAATTAATTGTTTGATGAGCTATTAAATCAAAAAATGTTTTAATTATTAAAAGTAGATCAAGATTTATTTATATGAAATATATAATATAGTTATTGAACAATAAAAATTTTATTTTACAACAATTAAAATGGATATCAATATATTTTGCAATTAGTATTGTAATTTCTTTTATAATTCCATTTCCCTATTCAATAATTGTAATAATTCCAGTAGTATTATTTTTAAGCTTTTACATAAGAAGAAAAGAAATGAGAAAATTTGGAGGAGTAGAGAATTTTTCCATGTTTAATTCTAACAAGGTTAACTATTATTGTATGGTATGTGGAACTAAGCATGATAATTTAATGTGTCCAAAATGTGGATCGAAAATGAAACGAATAGGATAACAATATACAAACAATCTAATGATAGTTTCGTATAGAAATTACTTCTATTAAATATACCAGTATTATTATCTAGTAATACGTTACTTAAAGCTAATATAATTTAAAATAATATGAGTAACAGTACTAGAGTTGTTTAGAAAAGAAATTTATCTTTCATTTTTACTAAGTATTTTACTATTTTTAAGTATGGATATTTCCTCCTATAATCAAATTGTGCTAGGACAGGAAGATGATGATGATAATAGAGATAGTAAGGATAATAATGTAAGGGAAGAAAAGGAAGATGATGATGATAATAGAGATAGTAAGGATAA
The DNA here is from genome assembly GCA_025922715.1 of Nitrososphaeraceae archaeon. Lineage (GTDB taxonomy): Archaea > Thermoproteota > Nitrososphaeria > Nitrososphaerales > Nitrososphaeraceae > TH1177. Next base: position 3,704 of record JAICHH010000045.1, on the reverse strand, counting down.
TAATGTAAGGGAAGAAAAGGAAGATGATGATGATAATAGAGATAGTAAGGATAATAATGTAAGGGAAGAAAAGGAAGAAGAAGAGGATTTTGAGGATATTTCTCTAGATGAATTGTTTGACAATAATAATAATGATGATGATAATAGAGATAGTAAGGAAGAGGAAGAGGACGAAAAGGGAGAAGACGAAGTGCCATTTATACTTCCTTTTAAGGCAGTACCATTTCCATAAATTGTCAAATTAAAATTATCTATTATAAGATGACAAAGAAGTTATGTATTAAAATCACTTTGTAAAGTTTAATATCAGGGTTATAAGACTTGCAATATAAGCGGGGGTTGTAGAGCCCGGCCAAATAACAAAAAATTTGGAGACGCGGGACTTAAGATCTAAAAATGGGTGATCCCGTCCTTTAGAGGTTCGTGGGTTCAAATCCCACCTCCCGCATGTTAGATAAATTTAATATTTTCTAAATTCTAAAATATCTTTGATAAATAATTCATGTAATCTTCTATCTGCTGAAAGTTCAGGATGAAATGATGTTCCAATAATATTATTTTGTTTTACAGCTACAATTTTATCATTAAATTTAGTTAAGATAGTTACACTCTCTCCAACATTATTTACTATAGGCGACCTTATGAAAATTCCTCTAAAAGGTTCCTTACCTAAAACTGGAATTTCAAGATCTACTTCAAAAGATTCATGTTGTCTTCCGAATGCATTTCTTTCAATTACAACATCTAACATTCCAAATAATTTTTGTTTTGTCTCTCCAACAACTTTATCATATGTTCGTTTTGATAACATTATCAAACCAGCACACGTACCTAATACAGGCATACCTTCGGTGATTTTCTTCTCTATAGTTTGAAAGACTTTTCCTTGAATAGAGAGCAAACTTCCAATCACAGTACTTTCACCACCTGGTAATATTAAACCATCTAATTCTGCTATGGATTCAGAATAGCGAACCGACTCCACGGTTCCTCGTAAGTTTAGCTTCTTTAATGCTTCAACTGTTGATAATATATTTTCTTCTATATCTCCTTGAATTCCTAGTACTCCTACCTTAATATTGCTCAAATCATAGGGCCTCTTTCTTGCATACGTAATTCAAGACTTTTAGTATCTAGTCCTAATAATGATTTTTTCTCATCTACTAATTTTTGAGCTTCCATAACTATCGTAGGATCATCATAATATGTTGTAGCTAACACTATTGATTTAGCTCTTTGTTCTGGATCTTCAGCTTTAAAAATACCAGAACCAACGAAAACACCATCGCATCCTAAATTCATAACTAATGCTGCATCGGCAGGTGTTGATATACCACCTGCCGCAAAATTTACTACTGGTAATCTAGCTAATTTAGCAGTTTCCTTAATTAATGAATAAGAACTTTTGAGTTCACGGGAAAATTTAATTAATTCTTGTTCATCTTTGTCAAAATAAAAAGATCGAAGTTTTCTAATATCATTATTCACTTGTTTAATATGTCTTATAGCTTCTGCAATATTTCCAGTTCCTGGTTCACCTTTAGTTCTAATCATAGAACTTCCTTCTTCTATTCTTCGTAGTGCCTCGCCTAGATTCTTTGCACCATTTACAAAAGGAGTAGTATAGTTCCATTTCCATATATGATTCTCCTCATCTGCAGGTGTAAGGACTTCACTCTCATCAATCATATCAACACCTATCACTTCAAGTATTTTTGCCTCTGATATATGCCCAATCCTACATTTTGCCATAAGTGGTATTGTAATTTCATCCATTATTTCTTCAATAACTTTAATACTTGCAGTCCTAGCCACTCCTCCCGCCTTTCTAACATCATAAGGTAATTTATCTAAAACCATGACTGCGACAGCACCTGCATCTTCTGCGATCTGTGCCTGTTCTACAGTAGTAACATCCATAATAACACCATGTTTTTGCATATGAGCAAAACCTCGCTTTACTAATGTAGTTCCTTGAACTAATTGTTCATTGTGTAAATTCTTAAATTTGATGCCGTTACGCTCTTCCTCTGTTGCTACAAGAGAAATTGTCATTATTTAAATTATTAAAAAGCATCTATTATAGGTTTAGTTTAGTATGACGTAATACGTAAAGTTAAACAGTAACCATATTGGACAAATAATTGGTTAAACATACTAATTTTTCATATAATTGGTTAATCCATAAATAGGTTGCCCATTGTAATCATTTCCTAATATTTTGGGGTCTAAAATAATACTTATTGAATTTTCTTGCAAAATTAAATAAAGACCGATATTTTTAATATTATCAGGAGTTATAATGTCTGCTCTACCTTCTATAATAGTACTATCCTTTTGAGATAATTTAATAGGCGTATTACCATTTACAACTACTAGATTTAGAATTTCATACATATGTGGGGACATTCCATCTTTATTTATTGTAGATATTTTAGCATCAAATGATACAATCTCCCCGTTTTTTACATCTAAGTTCCAACTGCCATTAAGAAGAAGTAGTTTTTTTAAATTATTAGGATTATTAGATGTAGTAGTAATATTGGAATTCGAAAGCACTTGTTCTAAAGGAAAATTTGAATCACCTTCATTAGAGATAATATCAATTAAACTATTTGTTAAAAAATCTACAAAATTTACATCTTCTTTTTCTTTGTCTAAATTTAAAAAATCTACAAAATTGTTATTATCCTTCACATGAACTTCATCTCCATCTCCAATGAAGATTAAAGAAAATATAGAACCATTTAGATAAAAGGAAGTTTGAGAATTATCTCCGAAATTACTAGACAAATTTAAAATTGGAATAGATTCTCCAAAATATAGAAATTTGAATATTACTAAAAAAACTAAAGTAATTACAAATAAAATTATAAGCCATTTCATTAAACGATTCTTTATATTTTTTAATACTATTAAATTTATATGATTATTGCTACCAATAACAAACTAAAAAGCGAATCTTATTTTTCTAATCTATTTAGAGTATTTTAATTTCATCATTTCTCCAAAGCATTTCTTGTATCTGGTCAAGACTAAAATTTTCATTCCAACTATCTAGTGTAGTTTTTGTTATTTCGGAAGTATTATTTATTATATTCCAATAAGGATGATCCTCTGCTGTAGAGTATGATAACTCTAATATTTCGTTTAAACCATTTTTAGCTTTCTTTCAAATCGAGGTATTAGATGTATATATTCCGATAAATCCAGATTCCTTATCAAATTTAGTTTTTATATCTATTACTTCTTCTTTTAGATCTGCTATAACAGAACAAATAGCATTGCAAATTTTATTATATTCTGAACCTTCAGAAATCATATTTTATATATTATCTTGTGTTACTTATTTATTGATTAGAACTTATGGGAAATAAGGCTCTGTAGAAACCATCATAGCTAGCAACATTCTACCATTAATTATTGAATAAACAACAATCAAAATATGTTAGACTAGCAGATCAACTATTACGTATTCTCAAACATTGCAGAATTCCATTATACTTACATAGAAAGAGCAACCACATTTACACAGTATGGCAACACATAGTACTTGTAACAATAAGACAGTATGAAGGTAAGAGTTATCGAATGTTTACAGATTGGTTGGTTGAAGCATACTATTTGAGGTTGTTTCTCCAATTATCCAAAATATCACATTATACAACATTCCAGAAATTTACAGATAGAATCAACATCATGCT
>JAICHH010000044.1 GCA_025922715.1 Nitrososphaeraceae archaeon | reverse complement strand
TACAGGGCTCGAGGTTGTAAGTAAAACTGCTGTAGTAGACCCAAATACAGGTAGTATTACTAAATATCATGCTACAATAAAATTAGCATTTGGTGTAGAACGCTAAGTACAAAATACTATATTCATTTACCACTACGTGAATTAATAATATATATTATTTTTTTATCTCATTTAATGCCTGGATATGACCTTACTACATATGCTCCAAGCTTTCAAAGACTAATATTTCTTTGATTATGGACACATTATTCATTCATTCATTAGGTTTAACTTATCCTATTATTTATATAAAAAATTTAAGCTATTCCAAAGGTAGGTATAGCAGCTCCTGTTATAGTCTTTGCTTCGTCTGAGCTTAAAAATAATACTACATTTGCCAAATCCTCCGGCTTTACCCATTTGGTAAAATCTGCATTTGGCATTGTTTTTCGGTTTGCTTGAGTATCTATTATACTTGGCATTATGCAGTTAACATTAATATTTGATTCTTTAGTTTCTTCAGCAAGTGACTCTACAAGTCTTATTAGTCCAGATTTAGATGCTGAATAAGCCGAATCATAACCCATTGAGCGCAAACCATTTCTAGAAGATACATGTATTATCTTCCCAGTTTTAGAAGATACCATTTGTCTAGTAACATGTTTACTTATTAAAAATGCTGATTTGAGGTTTAATGTCATCATCAAATCCCATTCTTTTTCTTCAAGCTCAACTAGGCTTTTTCCTCCGAGATAAGCTCCAACCACGTTAACCAATATATCTATACGGCCATATTTGTCTAATATGTTAGAAACTAATTTTTCTATCTCCTCTTCATTCGTTATATTCGCTTTGACTAGTTGCATTGCAGATTTGCTATTTGTATGTGTCTGACTAGTTTCTTTGTCATTAACATAGGAAGATATTACAGTAGCATTGGACTCAAGGAAAGCCTTTGTTATAGAACTTCCCAAAGCTCCTGTACCGCCTGTTACTAGTACTATTTTATTTGAAAAGTCATGTCTATTACTATTTTGATTAGCCATAAGATCTGATAATTACTTCAAACGAAGTAAAAAAGATTATTGATACTTTTACCGTAAATTGGATCCCGGAATTGAACAAATTTTTTACAGTGACTTAATGCTTATTCTCATGACTATTTTCCCAAAGAATCCATATGGTAATTCTCTGGATTGTTATTTCCTATGGTTATAGGACTCGAGTCTTAAAGTCAATAATTTTTTATAAATGCTTAAATAGAAAAATCCATTTTATAAGTAGAAGAAAATCAGACTTGCTCTGTATTTTTCAGCAATTATGATTATACTAATAACATTTGGTATTAGCGTCTCACTCTTTTTAAATAATATCAATCCTTTAGTATATGGCATGGAAGCCTACAACTATTCTACTGTAGAAAATAATACTAAATTATTCTTAGAGAAGCTACAACAAATTGGTGGTCCTCCACTCTACACTTTGATGCCCAGTGAGGCTCGTAATGTACTGTCTGGACTTCAGGCAGGCCCGATAGAAAAACTTCCAGCCGAAATAGAAAACAAAACTATTCCAGCAGGTCCTAAAGGTGAAATATTTATTCAGATAGTCAAACCTCAAGGTAGTGGCAATGAAACTCTACCTGTTATAATGTACTTCCATGGTGGTGGATGGGTTCTAGGTAGTTTTGATACTCATGAGAGATTGTTAAGGGAACTTGCTAACGGTGCACATGCTGCAATTGTATTTGTCAACTATACCCGATCTCCTGAAGCAAAATATCCAATACCTCTAGAAGAAGCATATGCTGCTACAAAATGGATTTCAGAGAACGGTCAAACCTACAATCTAGATTCTTCCCGTTTAGTAGTAGCAGGTGATAGTATAGGGGGCAACATGGCAACCACAGTTGCATTACTTGCCAAAGAGCGTGGTGGACCTTCTATCACCTTCCAATTACTATTTTATCCAGTTACAGATGCAAATTTTGACACTCCATCATATTTGGCATATAAAGAAGGATATTTCCTTACCCGTGAGGCAATGAAATGGTTTTGGGATAATTATCTTTCAAATGATACTAATAGAAAAGAACCAACTGTTTCTCCATTGCAAGCATCAGTTGAACAGCTTAGTGGATTACCGCCTGTACTTATCATAGTCGGAGAGAATGACGTACTCCGTGATGAAGGTGAGGCCTATGCTCATAAACTGATGCAGGCTGGCGTTCCAACTACTGCAACTCGCTACCTTGGTACTATCCATGATTTTGTAATGCTGAACCCAATTACCGATACTCCCGCAACAAGGGGTGCAATAGAACAGGCAGCTCATACACTTAAAGAAGTATTGTCAAAGTAGAAATAACCATATCTATTTTATTTATTAAAACAATTATTGTGAATATAATATAATCAAATACATTCAATTTAATATTATCATATATGACACAATAATTATAGGAAAACGAGATATCAAGTAATTAGTATCTCGTTATTCGTCTGGTGTGTAGATCCTTATCCTAATTAGGAAGCTTAAACAGATAAAAAATCCCCTTTTGATAATAATAAATCATAGATTTATTTTTTACCGTCAATACTTATTTTACTTTAGGAGATTGTGTTTATGTCATTTTAATGATTCTAATCTATAATTAATAATAAGTCCTTATACAATATACAATATCTTGGTTCAATCCCTTCAATAAATTAAGTCGAAAAGCATAGAAGGATAAAGTGAAATCTGTTTGTTTATGAGCCATTATTTATGTAAAATACTCCCAATTTAAGAATTAAAAAGGTGTAAAAGTGAATCTACGGTCTGAACAAACAATCAAAAGTGTCCAGAGTTTGGAATGATTTAAAGATAGTAATTTGTGCATCATATATGCGTAAAGAATTTAGTTTTTTTTATTGAATATTACTTTTAGTCTGTAGAGGGGGTGGATATATTTTTGAAATTTCGATTAACATCGATGAAAACTCTGTCTTGTTATTAGAAGAAATTATAATATCAAGATTATTGATTCTCTTTGATATGTTATTGATTAATCTTTTAGATAACATAAAGGTTTTATCAATATTTTCATTTAATATATCCATAGTTAAAGTACAATTTCATTAATGACCTTTTTTATCATGAACTATTATTGGTTTTGTTATAGCTCCTTCCGACGCAGAATTTACTAAAGATGCATATTTTGCCAATACACCAGTTTTATAATGTGGTTTTATAGGCTTCCATTTTTTTTCCCTTCTTTTAAATTCAGCTTTCGATATCAAGAGATCAATAATTCCTTTTTTGACATCAATATTAATGAGGTCACCATCTTTTACCAAACTAATAGGACCTCCAACCATGGCCTCGGGAGATACATGTCCTATCATAAATCCTCTTGTTGCACCTGAGAATCTTCCATCAGTTACCATAGATACTTTTTCTCCAAGACCCTGTCCTACTAATGCTGCAGTAACAGCTAGCATTTCTCTCATACCTGGACCACCCTTAGGGCCTTCATATCTTATTACTACTACATCACCTTCAACAATTCTATTTTTTGATATTGCCCTGAATGCATTCTCTTCAGTTTCAAATACTTTTGCTTTACCTACAAACTTGGTTAACTTTACTCCGGCAATCTTTACTACAGCACCCTGAGGTGCTAGAGATCCCTTTAAAATCTTTATTGTTCCTTCTTTCTCAATGGGTTTTTCATAAGGACTCAAAATATTTTCATCAATATGTGAATTTAAGTTAAATGACTCCAAGTTTTGTTCCATTGTTTTGCCAGTAACTGTTAATGTCTTTCCATTTATCAGCCCATTTTTTAATAGTGTTTTTAATACAATTGGTACCCCACCAATTTTGTCCAAATCTAACATAACATATAATCCTCCAGGTCTCATATTCACAATATGAGGAGTACGTTTTCGTATTCGCTCGAAATCCTTTAAAATTAATTTTATTCCTATTTCTTTAGCTATTGCTAATAGATGTAATACTGCATTTGTCGATCCTCCTAATGCATTTGCAATAGTTATTGCATTTTCAAATGCTTCGAAAGTCATTATGTCTTTTGGGCTAATATCATTTTCTATAAGAGTTGCAATAGTCTTGCCTGTTTCATAACACATTTCATTTCTCTTTTCGCTTTCTGCTGGAGGAGAAGCACTACCAGGCAATGACATACCTAAAGCTTCACTAACAGATGCCATAGTATTTGCAGTATACATTCCACCACAAGAGCCCGCAGATGGACAAGCAACATTTTCTAATTGAATTAGTTCTTCTATACTGATTTTGCCTGCGTCAAACGAACCAACAGCTTCATAAACATCTTGTATTGTTACATCCTTATTGTGCCAATTTCCAGGCATTATTGTCCCTCCATAAACAAAAATTGAAGGTAAATTTAATCTAGCCATGCCAATTAATGTACCTGGCAAACTCTTGTCACAACCTGAAATTCCCACTAAACCATCATATTGATGTGCTCTCATCATAATTTCTATCGAATCTGCTATTATTTCTCTGCTAACTAAAGATGCTTTCATACCTTCATGTCCCATAGCTATACCATCAGATACTGCTATCGTAGTAAACTCCCTTGGAGTGCAATTCACATCTGATACTCCCTTCTTTGCAAATTGTGCAAGTTTACCTAGATGTATATTACATGGTGTGGCTTCATTGCAAGTAGAAGATATACCAATAATAGGTTTATTCAAATCTTTGTCTTTTAATCCCATTGCTTTATACATCGCTCTGTGAGGTGCCCTAGATGGTCCTTCAAGAGTTTTTCTACTGGGTAATTCCATTTAAATAAGAATACAAAAGTATTATTTTAATAGTCTTTCCTTCAGAATTATATAAGATAGAGCTTAAATATTGTTTATTCTATAGTAGCGGTAATTTTTAATGTATCAATTCCTTCAAACTTAAAGATAGTCTCACACATTCCACACTCCGCACTTCCATTAGTCAAATCAGCAACAGATATTTCCTCATTATGATATTCGCATTTAGGACAGTCAAATGAAAAAAGTACATTAAAATTCTCTATCTCAATAGTTTCTGCCATTATGTAAGAGATAGGAGGAAATAGTTATATTTAAAATTGGCTATAATTTTTTATACTTTGTAAATCTGTATTTAGAATACCAAGAAATAAAAGTAATATTAGTAATGATAGAAAAAGTCATTATGATTAACAATACTGGTAATTATCGTTGTATTTTCTGTTCAATAATTAATGGAACTAGTGAAGGAATAACGGTTTATTATAACAACCATTTTTTAGTATTGATGGATAAATATCCAATTAGTAATGGACATACCTTAGTGATTCCAAAGAAACATTATGATAATTTACTTTCAATGCCTCAGGAAGAGGTAGGGAAATTATACTCTCTTGTTAGTATTATAGCTAAAGCAGTAGTTTCAGCGGTTTCTGCAGATGGATTTAATATAGGACAAAATAATGGAAAATCAGCAAATCAGATTATTCCTCATGTACATGTTCATATTATTCCCAGATTTAAAAATGATAATTCTTATGGGAAATGGCCTACCAGATATATTGCAAAAGAAGACGAATTATATGAGTTTTCTAAAAAGATAAAAAATCAATTAAATCTTTTGTCTATTCTCGATTAGTTAAATATAACTGATTATTCTTGATTTTTATTTATCTTCATAAGATAATTTAATTATCTTTATCTGAAATAAATATATAATACATAAAAGTTTATTCTGATTTAATTTCTTGAATTCCTCCCATATAGCTTTGCAAAATCTCTGGAATCATTACTCCATTAGTTGTCTGATAGTTTTCTAAAATTGCTACTAGGGTTCTTTGAGTTGCTACAAGTGTGCTATTTAATGTATAGACTAATCTAGTCTCTTCATTTGATTTATCTCTAAACCTTATTCTTAATCTTCTAGCCTGATAATCAATGCAATTTGAACATGAAACTATCTCTCGATAATTTTTCTGTGCTGGTATCCAGGCTTCAATATCATATGTCTTAGATGATATTTTGCCTAAATCAGCGGAACATAATAGAACTACTCTATATGGTATTTCGAGTTTTTTATAAAATTCTTCTGCAATATTTAGCATTCTTTCATGTTCTTGCCAAGAATTTTCTGGTCTAGAATAGACAAATTGTTCTACCTTATCAAAATGGTGAACCCGGAAAATCCCTTTCATATCTTTTCCATGTGCTCCTGCTTCTTTTCTAAAACATGGACTAAATCCTGCATATCTTAGAGGTAATTTTGAGCCTTCTAATATTTGATCCATGTGCATTGCAGCCATAGCATGTTCAGAAGTTCCAATCAAAAAGAGATCTTCGTCTTGAATTTTATATATTACATTTTTAAAATCTTCTAAAATTACTGCTCCTTCCATTGCATTTTTTGTGATCATATATGGTGGTTGTAACAATGTATATCCTTTCTCAGAAATAAAATCAAGAGCGAAACTTATTATTGCATGATTTAGTTTTACTAAATCATTTTTTAAAAAATAAAATCGTGATCCTGATATCTTTGCGGCTTTTTCAATATCAATTAAGTTCAGGCTTTCTCCAATGTCAATATGGTTCCTTATTGTATAATCAAATTTTTTGATTGTCCCATGAGTTCTAATTATGACATTATTTGTTTGGTCTTTTCCAACTGGAACGGAATCATGTACATAATTTGGAAGCAACATCATCAAACTATAAAATTTTGAATTATTATCAGAAATATTTTCTTCCAGTAATTTAATTCTCTTCCCTGTATCTTCCATTTGTTTAATATAAGTCGAAATATCTTCATTTTCCTTTTTTTTAACAGCTATAATATTAGCAATATTATTTTTTTTGTGTCTCTCTAATTGTAGGCTTGATATTAGTTCTCGACGTTTTTTGTCTAGGTTTATTAAATCATTTAAAGGAAATTTTACATTTCTTTTATCTAACATATCTATGATTTTGTCTAAATTATCTCTTAGATTTTTTGGGTCAATCATGCTTTATCACTTTTTTAGCAAGAGAAATATGATATAGTATCTAGATTTTTTGGGTCAATCATGCTTTATCACTTTTTTAGCAAGAGAAATATGATATAGTATCTCATTAATGGTATTTATCATAGTATCAATTTTAGTAGAAGATGTATTAATCATCAAAGATTTATTATTTACTGACATTTCCATAGAAAGTCCATTGGGAAAATTGATGTTATCAGGTAATAAAGTATTCAGGATTGCATCTCTTTCCTTTACTTTTGCAAACTCTATTTCAATATTAACTACTATTCTACAATTATGATGATTCTCTTTCATATTTTGAAACTCCTTTTCTTATGATAGATATGAATTCTTCAATTTTTGAATAAGATACCTTTAGTGTATATATATTAGGAATATTTTTATCAACTTGAGATATAATATCGGGGGATTGTTTTAATATGGAATCAATATCAAATTTTAAATCACAATTATTACCCTTTATACTATAAAATTTATAATTATTATCATTTGATAAAGTTCTTAAAAAAAACCATTTTTTTCTAAAAGTTATTGATTCACTTAAAATTTCAACAATTTCTTTTACATTGTCATCTGCTAAAAGACCCTCTCCATTAATAAATACAAATGAACCATTATCAATAAGGCGCCATTTCTCTTTAAATATTTTTCCTAATGAGTTAACAATATTAGCTTTATAATTATTAGTTAATTGTTCAGTTTCTATCAATGTATTGTTTCTTTCTCCTAAGCATATTCCAATTGCTAATTCAGACTTCATATTTCTTATACAAGCATTGATCACAAACGCAAATTCTCTTCCATCATGTAATATGCTATTATTATCTTCTTTTACAAATTCATATAATTGATTTACTAGCTCATTGGAAATATTCTCAATAATCTCTTTGTTACTATTATTTCTACTTGATAGAAAAATGAATTTAGTGATTGCATCTAAAATGATATTTTTTTCTTCTTCAGATATTTCTGCAAAAGTTCTCAATTTGCCATTCTTATGAGTATTAATCCCTGAATTTTTCAAAATTTTATAGCAATTTTCTTTGTTCCATGTAATACCTTCTATAAATGGTGAAATATTATAAGCTAATGCTTCATGTATGGGCTTATATCCAAGAGTATTAAAAACTAAATCTGTCTTAATATTTACAATTCCTGTTGATGACGCAACAGATGCAATTTCGGAATTTAATCCAATCAATGATTTTTTAATTCCAGTATCTTGTTTTTCTGCTAATGCAGAAACTATAGCTAAAAGTGACAATTTTTTATTTCCTTTATTTAATTTTTCAGCTATTAAATACGCTAATCCTCCTGATGATATCTCATTTTTTTCATTTATTCCATATATATAGGGATTTAGTAAATATTCTTCATAATCCTTTAAGTTTTGAGATATTTTATGATGATCTATGATTAATGATTTCTCTTTGATATTCTTAATTTTTCCAATCTCTTCTATATTTAAATCTATAAAAATATTAAAATCATGATCTTCAGAAATTATTCTTGCTACAGTATCAGGATCTAAATAATCAATTGTTCTAAAAGTAAATCTTGTATCTAATTTTAATAATGCTGTAGATATAATCGTCCCAGCAACTAATCCATCACAATTTCTTCTAGAAATTAGAAAAATATCTTTATCAATATTTGAATATATTCTTTCGCCATTGAATTTAAGAGCAGTTTCAAGCTCTTTTTTAACCATTATTATTTATTCTAATTGTGCTATTACTGCAGAATATTTCCAATTTGAAGGAATTTTTCCATTGTATTTATAATATTTAGAAATCCTATGAATCTTTGATTCTATCAATTCTAATGAGCGAACGTTCCTATGATCGCTATTATGAGTTTTTAAATGTTTTTGAAGTCCTAATGCTTTCTGTACTAGTCTATTTAAATCTTCAGGCATTGTAGAGCTAATGTTATTATCCTTTAGAATAGTTGTAATTGATTTTCCTAGTATTGGTTTAACAAGGGGAATTGCATATTCATCTCTAAGTTTTAATCCAATTTCAGTTGGCGATAATCCTTCATCAGCTAATTTTACAATAAGTTCTACTATTTCCTTTGGTTTTTGATTAATCCAGCTAGGGGCATCTTTAGTAGCCGGCCTAATTGAATGAGATTTTCCATGAGTATGAGCATGAGTACGAGCCATATTAATATTAATTTTTTTGTATATCTTAAATGTTACTTAATTATTTTATTTCGTATGATAAAAGTTAAATAATTGAATTTAAAAGTGAAGATTAGGATGAATAAACCAAATATCTGGATGGCGACAGCAATAGTAATGGTAATAGGAACTACTTTCTTAGGACTTCAATCAGCGGTAGCACAATATACCGGAAGTTCGAATTTAGAAGAAGAATTGAAATTAGCACAAGAAAAGGTTTCTACTGCTGGACAAGAAGGAGCTTATGGTTCAGGCACATCTATGGTAAGTGCAGATACTAGTCAAACCGCTATTTTTATAGTAGTACTAGTAGCAATATTCGGTGGTGTTGCAGCTGCATTCTTTGCTATGAGTAGAAGTAGACATAGAGAACCAGCTAAATAATAATCCTTTTTTTTATTTGAAAAAAATCATTCATTCTATTATACGTTCGAATTAATAATATTTATAAGAATAATATTATTTAAATTCTAATAACTTTCTAATAAATATATTACTTATTTTAAAAGTTTAATGGAATACAAAATACCAAAATGTATATATCACAGCTTTTGATTGCTATATGATATGGTAGTAGGTGCTATAACCAATCTCAGTGCAATGATTAGTAACGGATTTAGTAGTCTAATTCAACAGATAGGTCCAAACTATGATCCATTGTTCTACGACGTTATGGTGTATATTTTCGGTACAATATTATTTGCGGTCTTCCTGCTTGGAGTAATTTCATTTTGGCTAAGAAGGAAAGGACTTGGCGGAGCTTCTGCAAAAGAACGTTGGACACAAGAATTGGAAAAATACTTTGAAAGAGAACAGATTGGTTTAATTCCAGACGAGAAACATCACTGGTAAACCATCATTATAATGATGGTTTGTTTATTGTTAAACAAACCATGTTTATCTTTTTTATTTTATGTTATCTCAATGGGTTTATAATAATAGACAGTTTTTAAAATATCATTTATTGTAAATAATTCTTAAACAATGCCATTTACTTATATATATACATATTATACAAATTACTTGTAAATAATACTAAGTAATATCATCATAAACATTACTTTCATAAATAACATTTGTTGTTAATATTTGTATAGGATTTGATTTTTAAAAATAAAAAATAGTAGGTTATTTAAATAACTTGCCACGGTCTAGTTGCAAAAGTTACTGCAAGTCCAGCGCCAATAAGTATTACTTGGTACCATACATTTTCCCATGGTACTGGCTTTAAGATTGCAGGACCAGTTACCTGAACTGTTTGGCCTGGGCCTAAACCTGGACCTACCGTTGCAACATTAAGCTGTGTATGTACGTGATATACTCCTGGTTCTAGGGCTTTTGCAGTTACTGTGTAAGGAATTGTAGCTTGGGGCTGAAGCTCAAATACGTTACCTGGTGGGTCTCTGGAAGTAAATTCCCATCTGTTACCTGCGTTAGTAGATTCACTAAAGAGAGAAATCCATGCTCTTAATGGCCTATTGACAAGACTTTGTAACGTACCAGTTACTGTTATTTCCTCTCCAGTTTGCAAATTTTGTGCTGAAAAAGCTTCATCTTGAATTCTTACGAATCGGCTTTGAAGCTGTGCTTGAACACCATGACCCTCAGCATCTTCAATTGGAATAAGAGTTACTGCAGTAGACATCACAATAACTATAGCTATAGTTACCGCTAATGCACTTTTTATCATATTCGTATAGTAGGAAAGGTGAATAACATGGATATATGTTTTGCTGTTTTCTTGTTCTTTCATTTTTAAAAATTTAAAATAGTAAAACGTATAAGTACAAATATCTCAAACCAATTAATCTCTAAAAAATCTATCGTTATTATACAAATGAATAGCAAAATTTAAAAAGGCAGATTCAGACACTATTATTATATGACTTTACCAAAAGGATATAGTAGCGGTGGAAGAAGAGCTGACGGTGGAAATCGTGATGAAATAGAACGTATGATAGGCCGCAGAGTAGAAAACATGAATGGAGTTTTCGTTCTTGGATTTATCTTATGTTGGGTCGCAACTGCCGGTGGTATTTATGTTGGAGTAACGGTATATCCGTGGGCTTATCCATTACCTAGTGGACTTTATGCATTGTCTGTACTCACCGTCATAGAAGTATTAGGATTAATATTTATCATAAAAATAGCAAACGAAAAAACACCACGTCCATAAAATCTTTTTTTTATTCTATTAATACTTTTAAAAATCTTTTTTTAAGTTTTAATAACTATAATATAATCACACGATAAGGATACAAATTATTTCAATAAAAAAATAAAATTTTATATACAACTTTCAATCGTAGGATGTTAATGGTCTGGCTACGACGTACAACGCACTATCTATTCATAGTGGTCGTTGCTGTTAACAGTACATTATTGACTATCAATGCTGGTGACTATATCTTCTATACTGATTGGGCGTGGACTTCATTTGTGGTATTTTCTATTTCACAATCTACTATGCTTGTGGTAGGAGCAATTTATTATATGCTCTTCACAGGAGTTCCAGGTACGGCTACATATTACGCAACAATTATGACAATATATACTTGGGTTGCAAAAGGTGCATGGTTTGCTTTAGGATATCCCTATGACTTTGTAGTAGTACCAGTTTGGATACCGTCTGCAATGTTATTAGACCTATCATATTGGGCTACACGACGAAATAAGCATGCAGCCATTCTAATAGGTGGAACACTGGTTGGAATGTCATTGCCTGTATTCAATATGATAAACCTGTTGCTAGTTAAGGATCCGCTAGAAATGGCATTCAAATATCCTAGACCTACATTGCCCCCGTATATGACGCCTATAGAACCTCAGGTCGGTAAGTTCTACAATAGTCCTGTAGCTTTAGGAGCAGGAGCAGGTGCAGTGCTTAGTGTGCCAATAGCAGCATTAGGCGCGAAGCTGAATACTTGGACTTACAGGTGGATGGCAGCCTGGAGTAAATGGGATTAAAAAGTCCTTCATTTTTCATTTAATTTTTTTAAAAAAGATTTAACCTATTGAATAAAGAAAAATTTTATAATTTTAAAATTGTTTGATTGGAAAATTTAATTAATTATAATAATGCATTATAAAATAATGTGATTATATGTATATGATTTATGCATTAACCTTAAATGATTTTAATAATTCATTTATATTAGAATTTGTTTTATTTTTATCTAAAATAATTTCTTGACTTGCAGGAGGATACTTTAAATAGTTATCTATTTTCATTGCAATTCTTTCGTCATACGATGCAACATTTTCATTTTGATAAAATATTCCAATAGGTATTCTATCTCCCCATTCATTTGACTTTTCGATAACTCTTGAAGCAATTTCATAATATTGGTCTGGGTCCTTTAATTCTCCATTATAACCAGAATTGTCTAATTTATATATCCGTGGTATGGCTTTTCTATTTTCTTGATCAGTATTGTCCAGTCCTTGGAACCACTCCTTAGTATTTATATCATTATAAGTTGGGCAGGGTTGTAGAATATCTAAAAAGGCTAACCCTTTATGTTGTACAGCCTTTACTATCAGATCTTTAAGATGTCTTATATCGTATGCGTAACCTCTTGCAATAAATGTAAAACCAGAAATAAAAGCAAGTGCTATTGGATTAATAGAATCATTAACGTTAGGTTGAGTCAATGATTT
>JAICHH010000043.1 GCA_025922715.1 Nitrososphaeraceae archaeon | reverse complement strand
GGTTCATTGTCATTTCAAAAGCCTAATGTATTCATAGTTTATAATAATAACGATATTTACTCTGTCCTTGCTGGCATTTTTTGGTTAAAGGATTCGAACCCTCTAAATTTACAAATGGAAGAGAATGTCTGAAAAGATTTAAAGAGATAGACGGAAATGTTGATACCGTAGTAATCAATCAAGAAATAGCATTAGATACTGACCTAATGCTAATAGTTAATATAAAAAGAATAAATCCTGGTACTAAAATTTTTGTTATTGCAGAAGAAGAATCAGATAAAACTAAAATGTATGAATATGGTGCTGATGAAGTTGCTTTAATGCCTTTAAGTCTAAGTCCCAAAGATGTATCTGATAAATTGCTTTTATTAATTTCTAAAAGTAATAAACTACCAGATACAAATGATCTAGTTTGATGATAATTTTCTATTATAATTGTTGTTTTATTATCATCGTTGATTTTTATAGTAGTAGTACAAAATAGATATCTTATGGCTATTGCTAAACCGAGAGTTTTTATCGTTCAAGAAAATGATGATGCTAACTTGTTGCTAAGTGGCTTCTTATGGTTAAAGGGATGTGAGTCCCACAAGTTTATCGATGGTAAAGAATGCCTAGAAAAAATAAATGAACTGGAAGGAAAAGTTGATGTGGTGATAATTGGTGGCAATATAGCAGCTGATAGGAATTTAACATTAATAATTAATATCAAGAAAATCAATAATGATACAAAGGTTCTTGTTATTGCTGATGAGGATTCTGATAAAACAAGGATATTGGGATATGGTGCTGATGAATTTGGTCTTAAACCTATGAGTCCTGAAAATATTGCTGATAAAGTTCTAATGTTAATGTCTAGAGAAACAGTAATGGAAAATAGATGAGATTCATTCTTTATTTCTCTCTTAAAGATCTGTGATTTGCTACCAAATAGGCTATAGCATATACTAAGAAGGATATTTAAAAAAGTATATTGAATTAGATGTTATCAGTAGATTAATTCTTAAAAAATTGTTTTTATACTATTAAATATAATTATAATAAAATGGCTGATAATATATATAAAAATTCTGATCCTTATAAAAGAGAAATAGATAAACTAACTTCTACTAGTAATGAAATAAATCAGTCTATTCCTACAAAGGTTGATCCTGAAAAAGACACTAAAGGATCAAAAAATGTAGATAAAAAAGGATCAACATTTGAAAATGGTAGTAGCAATGATATTAAATCAATAGTTTTTGGCCTATTTGCATTGATTGGGTTCCTAATTATTGTATATTCAATATTCATAGCAGTTATAGGAGAACCACTAGCATCAGTAGCAGATACAGTATTTATTGCTGCATTAATTGGATCCTTTACTTTAGTCAGTACAATAGTTGGTCGTATATTCTTAAAGAAATGAAAAATTTCTTTATTGACCATTTTTATATTGATTCTTTTTCATAATAATGATTTATTTCCTCAATTTGATCTTCCTTAACTTGTTTATCAAATTGTTCCATAATTATAATAAAATAATATAAAGTTATTTTTATCCATTTATCTATTATTATCTTTATATATTAATTGAAAAATGTATACAGTTATCTCGATAAATTAACTGAGAATTAATTAAGGATTATAGTAATAATCATTTAATCAAATATGAAATTCTCGTCTTCTTCTTAAATTAGAAAGGAACTTAACATTTTAAAGATCTAAGGTAATTCTATGATTATTTCAATATAAGAAAAATAATGGCATCGAAAAAAATTCAGCATTATTATGGATAAAAATATTACCAATTGATTAAATATTTAACTGCCTTTTTTTCGTTATGGAAGATATTATTGAACATTTTGCCCAAAGATTGGAAATCTCACCTGATATGCAAGACAAGGAATTTCAATAACATCGAAATTTTTTCTTCAAAATTCAGAACCAGTAGTAGCAACAGGTCTTTTATCAATGCTACCATCAAGTTTAACAAATATGTTTTCAAATTACGAAAAACAAGAATTTAAGACTAGTCAAAAAAATATTTCCTACGATGAAATTATTAAAAAAATATCTAATGAATGTTTTAATGGCGATCTACAAAAAGCAAAAAAGGTATATGAAGAAGCAATAAACGTGATAAAGAGACAAATCTGGTAAAAATATTAATAAATTATTACAGAGAGAAGCAATTAATACTATAGTATATTGAATATTATTATCTAATACACAATTAAAACTTTATCGAATCCTCTACTTCAAAGAACCTTAATTTGCCGGGATAAGGAATTGATTTTTTAAACATTCTAGCATTTCTAATTAAGAAGCCGTATTTGTAGCCATCAAAATATTTAGTAACAATAGAAAAGTGCTTTTGTTTATCTTTGTTAAACTCTTCTTGATTGCTGTATTCTTTAAAATCATATAAAAATGCAGAGCCAATGATAGCGCCTATTGTATGCTTGTCAATATCAATATCCAATCTCACAAGCTTCTATATCAATATTTTTTGAAGCATGAATCAGAAATTCTCCTCTAAATTTAGTATTCCATTTTCTTAACTCTATTGTCTTTTCACCAAAAGCTAGCAAGTCTGCATATGGTTGCTTCAAAGATAAACATTTCATAAATATATGATATTATCAAAACAATTTGAG
The DNA here is from genome assembly GCA_025922715.1 of Nitrososphaeraceae archaeon. Classification (GTDB taxonomy): domain Archaea; phylum Thermoproteota; class Nitrososphaeria; order Nitrososphaerales; family Nitrososphaeraceae; genus TH1177. The sequence continues at coordinate 10,237 of JAICHH010000043.1, read as the reverse complement.
ATTATATTCTTATATATTTTATATTATATAATTTATAAGAAACATTCCAGTATTCCATTCAAAAAAATAATGAATACACAAGTTATATGAATTATAATTATAATTATACTTATTTAGGAATTATTTAGGAATTAATAATAAAAAATTAGTGGTTGTAATAAGATTTTTCTATCTTATTTACAAAATTAAAGTAATTTTGAACTGATTCATTATAGTATTTTTGTGCAATTTCTATTGATTTGTTAAAGGTTTCTGTTGATCCTAATACTAAATCATTTATTCTTCTATTAGCATTGATTGTATTATCTGTAATGTTTTGGTTGGTTTTATTATATACATCAGCATATCTTTCTGGATACATATAATTACTCCAATATGATTTAGATGTATCATTTAAAAATCTTGAGAATGCTGATTGATAAGTATTAAGAATATTCTTTTGTAATTCTATAGAGTTGTTTGAGATTGATTGAATTGTGTTAATGGTTTCTTGTTGATATTTATTAGTAGTATCAATACCTTTCTCAATGATTTCATTATTTGTTTTTTGATATTCATTGAAATTGTCATTGACCCTATTTGTTGTGTTTGAAATATTTGATGTAGTATTTGCCATTTGTTGTTTTTGTTGGTCTAAAAAGTTCTCTGTTCCTTCTTTTATATTGTTACTTTGTTTTTTATTTTCATCTTTTAAGTTTGACATATTAGTCACTGTTGTCCTTATAGACAATATGATTTATAAATTCTAATAAACTAAGAAATTAATAATAAAGCTCAGACATTACATTATTAGCAATTTTTATACTTTTATAAATAACTATTATTTGCTAATGATTATTTTAATTTCATTGAAAATATGTTATAAAGCCTTGTTACTTACGGAACTTATTACCTAATATACTTAAAATTTCTATCATTTTGGATGAAAAAATTATACTAAAACTATTGGCAGAACTTTTTTAATTCTTTAACCAATTCAATAGTTTTATTTACATTATAATTCTCTTCTGCATTTATTGCTAGAATTACCCTGTCTACTCCAAAACTTTTGAGTTTAGATAAATCCGAACCAATTTCATCTATTGTTCCACACATAGGAGCCCAATCATTTTCAGAGCTGCTTGTAAAAAGATATGGATAGGTTAGAATAGTTAGATCAAAATCTTTTCTTGATTTTGAGCTTTTTTCAATAGAATCATTAAACATTTTAATTGAATTGGTAAAATATTCAAACGATCCTGCTAGAGCTCCGATATAACCATCTGCATATTTGACCATGCGCTCAAATGTCTTTGGTGAGAAACCTCCTAACAAAATTTTAGGATGAGGTCTTTGAACGGGTTTTGGATTAATTATTGATTTTGGAATTTTATAAAAATTTCCACTAAATTCTACACTATCATCTGTCCATATCTTTATCATTGCCTGAAGAATTTCGTTTGCTCTTTCTCCTCTTTTTTCATAAGGAATATTTGCTGCAAGATACTCGTCTTTTGACCATCCAATACCTAAACCACAAATCATTCTGCCTTGAGATAAAATGTCAATTGTAGTAAATTCTTTAGCAAGGGTTATAGGATTGTGAAAAATCATGTCAATAATACAAGTTCCCAAATTTGCCTTTGTAGTATTAGCTGCAATAAATGCTAGTGTTGTTAACGGATCTAAAACATTCTGAAAATATTCAGGCCATTCTCTTTTATTTGGAGTTCCAGGATATGGCTGTTGGGGATTAAGAGGATAAAACATTCGATCATATACCCAAAGTGATTCAAATCCTTCTTTTTCTGCAAGACGAATAAATGTAATTAAATTTTCTTTTGTTGAATTCATCCCAAATTGGGGAACAACTAATCCTACTTTCACTATCTATCTATTAAAATAATAATCTATTAAAATAATACTATAAAGATATAGCTCGTAAAAAAATAAATTTATTAAATTTTTTATTGGAGTATTTGCTAAACCAACTTGTCAATAGATTACAAGCAGACTTCCTTAATTTTAGCTCATATTATATAAATATTTGATAATTTCTTTTTTATTTATCAGTATTGTTATTTAATGTTCCTACTGCTTTGCTTAGTGGTAAAGTAAAATAAAATATAGCTCCACGATTACCATTCTTCTTATTATTATTATTATTATTATTATTATTCTCAGTCCATATCTTTCCCTCATGAGCTTCCACAATATTTTTAGCGATATACATCCCTAACCCTAACCCTTCAAAAGATTTTGTAATAAACTTTGAAAATATTTTAGGTAATATTTCCGGATCTATTCCCTCGCCAGTATCCTTTACAGTCACTAAGGCATAATCGTTATTACTATTATCATCTTTCTCAGTAGAAACAAATATTTCGCCTTTTTTGGTAAATTTAATAGCATTATTGAGAAGGTTGGAAATTACTCCAGCAATTCTTTCTTTATCGGCTTCCACGAATAAAACATAGTGAGATGGTTTAAAATATAATTTGATATTATGATTATCTTTTACAATAATAGTCTTATAATCCTCTATAATATTCGATATTAATTCATTTAGATCTAATAATTCCTTTTTTAATTTTAATGACCGGCTTTCAATTTTAGCAACGTCTAATATATCATTAGAAAGTCTTTGGAGCCTAATAGCATTTCTTTGTATCGCTGACGCGAATTTCTTTTGTCTTTCTGGATATATTTGTAATAGTTGAGAAGCTGAAAGAATAGCTTGAAGGGGTGTCTTTATCTCATGGCTTGCTATATTAATGAATTCCTTTTGCATTTTATCATGTACTTTTAATTCATCATTGGCCTGTGCAATTTCTTGATTTGATAATGAAAGTTGTCTATTTGATTCTTGTAATTCTCTCGTTCTTTTTCTTACTTCAATATTTAATGTATTGTTCCACTTTATAAGAAATAGGATTAAAATCAGAACTGCAAATGAAAGGCCAAAAATCAAAGAAAAAACTTTTATTCTTTCCGTATGAAGAATATCATTGATATGTGAATATATTTGTGTAGTAGGTGTTATGATGAATATAAAATATTTAGGTTTTTCTTGCAACAAAATTGGGTATCCCGTATTTAGTCTCTCACCACTTCCAAAATCATATACTGCAGATCCTCCTAATAATTTACCCGAAAAAACTTTACGGTAATAATTATTTTGAATATCTGTCACATTAAAAAATTTTTGGACATTATTATCAAAAAAATTCTTTCCAATGAATTGTGTCCTAGGGGTAACTATATAATTTTTTTTACTATCATACGCTACTAAAAACTGTGAATTGACATTGTTAATATTACCAGAATGTGCAAAAAAAGGCTCAGTAGGTATTTGTATCCCGATTGTTCCTATATATTTTCCATCATCACTATTTACTATTGGAACAGTTAATGCAATACTAAATATATTATCAATTCCCTTAAATCCATCTGAAAAAACTGGTTTTAGAGTATTTCTTGTCTCTTGTATATAATCTCTAAATGAAATATCTATATTAACAAAACTTCTTTTTCCTTCAGATACTATATTATATGTTATTATATTATCTTCATCAGCAATAAACAGCCCATCAACTTTGGTAATATCATTAATTTGATCAAATTTTTCTTTCATAAGCTTTTGAATTCTATCTCCATATAGTTCACCTTGTTGTAGAGGAACAGAATCTGCGACTCCCTGAAGGATTGACATAATCAACTTCAAATCAGATTCAATACGTTCGGAAATAATTTGTGTAGATTCTATCTGACGGTCTTTATACTGGTTAAATATACTATTCTTAATATTTTGTTCTGTTATATTCTGTTGATAAAAAAATAAACTAAATGAAGAAATAATTATTGCGACTACTGAAATAATACCAATCTCTTTTCTCTTTCTAGAGAAGAAGTCGCCCTCATCCATTATTATCCCTTCCTTTCTTTCCATCTATCAATAAAATACAAATTGATTATGTATTAAATCTCTTTTTAATCAGAAAAATTAACTATATCAGATCTTTCTGTATAATGGTCTTTTACTAATTTTATTCTCTCTCTACATTGATTTAGTTTAATTTTTTATTTTCAAGAAAGTTATTTTCTACTGCCTTAATTAATACTATATAAGTTTTCTTATACTAGAAAGACTTAAAGCCTCTAATCAAAGCTTGAAAATTTGTCCACTAAAATTATTAGTTCGATTTTTTTTTTGTTTGATCAAATACAAAAATCTTCATTCAATAAAAAAGATCAGGATGTGAAGTAGCTTATCTTGATACGAATTGTGCCAACAATCAAGCTTGGTTTATTAAACAACAATACTTGAAGCATCATAGTATAGTTTGACTGAGCTTTCGTTATTTAAAAAATATATATATTTTATCACAATCATCTGTGAGAATCGTTCAATTATTTGGTATTGTATTTCTAACTTTGTATTTATATAAATCATCTGTAACCATTAATATTTTGCTTCATTCTTCTGCTCTAGCCCAAATCTCATAGATTCTAATCCTTCCTATATTTTTTATTCTTCTGAAGAAAGAATAAATTCCAAGAATATGGCTTTTCATTAATCGATATAATTAAAGACAATATTATTTAGTATCTGCATAAAGCGTATACACGTTTACTTAATGTAAATATAATTCTATATTAGTTATTGTTGAAAGTAACCTATAGAAAAAATCATCAATGAGATGTATTAATGAATTCACTAGCAATTGGCAGTCTTGACCTATTTCAAACTCTTTGATACAATCATTATAGTTTAATTGAATTCCTATACAGCCATTGTTGCACTCGTGCCATAACTCTTTCGTTATAGTCTATGTTACCTCAACTACTACAATTGTAGGCGAATAAAAAAGTAAAAATTTTTTAGTAATCAAAAAAATTCAATAGAAGATAAATTCTTCTATCTATCTATTTTTTATTTTTTCCACTACTTTGAGATGCTTTTCCACCCTTACGGGCTACTTTTGGTTTTGTCTCTTTAGTTGCAGAGGCTAATCCTCTTTTGCTTGTACCGCTTTTTTTCTTACCTTTGGTATTTTTATTGTCTTTCGACATATTTGATCGTACTACTTGATTATATTATTTAATAATTTTTAATAATTATTATGTTATTATATTCGGTAGATTTTTCTTCATCTATTATTTGAAAAATAGTGAAAATATATATGAAAATGCTAATACTTTAAACACAATAATTAAAAGCAAAATCAAAATAAATATATTTTTACTCATTTCTCTAGATTTAATATACAATATTCTTTAGATAAAATTTTACCTTTTGAATAGAAATTTGATAAGGGATAAATTACTATTAAGTTAATTGAATTCTTGTATAAAATTAATAATCAACCACATTAGAAGTTTTATTCTTCAGAAGATGCTTTATAATCTAAACAACTTTTTATAAATTAGAATCTTGACAAAATCATTATTTTTATCATTAAGAATCTTAAAGTAAGTATAGGTTCTAATTCCTCTGCAATAATGAAATAAAATAGATTGTTTACTTATTCTACTGTTTTGAGATTGTAAATTTATCTCTGATGAGATAATTTGGTTCTATTATCTCTTTTTCTGTATTATCAGCAACTTCATTAACATAGAATTCACCAAATAATATATTTTTAGTTAAATCAATTTTTATAAAACCAAATCCATTGTCCCATACACTTGTAATATAAAGGTAAATATCCGCTTTGATCATGTTGTTTTCTTCCTGTTGTGTCTATTGTTATAAATGTTGAATTGTCAGAATCATCAAATTTATTGATGGTAGCAGTGTCAGTGTCAGCAAGAGTTTCAAAATTAATGATTTGATCTTTATCAGATATTCTTCCCTCACTCTCAGTTTCATCTTCAAGTTCTACAATAGGAGTAGTAACATTATCATTAAATTTTAAAGGAAGTATTCTATTTGTTGAATTTAGTATAAGCAAGCATTGTATTTGGTGATTGATCTAACTCAGCCATTTGCTTGATATACCTCGTGTTGAAATCTTTACATTTGACTCTAAGATTTCAATATTTTAACAGTTCTATTGATGACGATACGATAGTAGAAATTAGAATTATATCTCTTCTTCTTTAGTATGAAACTTGATTAATAGAAAAATCTTGAATTTAAAGTTGATCTAATTTAAATTCTTCTATGTATCTATCAGAATTATTACCTCCTTTAACTTTTTCAATATATTCTAATGCTTTTTCTTCAGTCGAAAATATTTTATCTATAGATTTATTATTGGTTTCTTTTTCATTCCATATAATCCAAACTTTCATTATTTTATATCTAAATAAATTGCATGATTTTAAATTATTGTTATTTTTAAATTTATTACAAATACTATCGGTCTTTTATAGTATCCAAAGTAGCGTTTGAATAATATTTCTTTGCATGGTCTAATGCAATCTTTTCTTTATTCGAAACTGGTAATTCTAGCATCTCTTTGAATTGCAATGCATTAATAACTGCTTTACCACCATAATGATTATTGAAGTAAATCCTGAGAGTATTTGTTTTGCCAGTTATTTCTTTTACTTTATCAACCCATGGGAGCAATTCTTCTTTAGAATAAAGATAATTGTATCTGTGTTTTGTATTTCTTCCATGTAATCTGATAAATGAATGGTTTTTGGAGGTAATTGTAATTTCAGAAAGAAACTGGAGATTGTCTAATATCGGAGAATCTGTCATTACTGCTGCAATATTATAATGCTTTAACATTTCCCATGGACCTTCTGTATTCCAAGATGGATGCCTGAATTCTAATGCATAATGATAGTCTGAAGGCAATCTCTCGAGAAAATTCTCAGTATTTTTAAAATCAGCTACAGTGAAACTAGGAGGTAATTGTACAAGTATAGCACCTAATTTTTTTGCTATTTGCAGTGGTGAAATTTTATCAAGAAATTCCTCTAATGAGGATATGGCCCCTTTATTAACATCTAATCTTTTAATATGAGTAACAGTTTCTGGAACTTTTATAGAAAATTCAAAATGGTCAGGTGTAGCTTTATCCATTCCAATAAAAGTCTGTTTAGTCATATACTTGTAAAATTTTTCATAGAAGGAAGAATCCATTTCTACAGTATTAAAAAATTGAGAGTAATACGAAAGACGTTTTGTTTGACCATCAGGATAAAAGACTTTGGTCCAACCGCCTTTTTCGGGAAGGTCTGCATAACTCCATCCTGAGCAACCAATTAGTATTTGATGCATACTATCTCTCTCAATCAAAATACGATTTCATTATAAATAAAATCATTCAAATTTAAACATATATTTTGAATACAAAAATTTAACGTCATCATTAAAAATAGTAAAAATAGTAAATGTTGTGTAAACCTTCATTCAATATGCTATTACAATTATAATAGTTATAAATATCTTTTATAAAAGATATTATAAATTAAAAATTTCACGATTTTTTCACAGAACTCTAAAATATTAAATATTAAATATTAATACTTTAATTATTGAAATGTCAACTAAATATATTGCCATTGTTGACGATGAGATTGATATTGTAGATTTACTCAAAGAATCCTTAGAAAATGGAAGACTATTATGATTGTGCTTTTACTAATCCACTCTTAGCACTGAATCATATTCTAAAAGTTCTGATAGATATTCTTTAATTATTTCTGACTTTAGAATGCCACAAATGAATGGTAATGAATTAGCTACCAAATTGTTGGAAAACAATATAAAATTAATACACCCAGCAACATGCTAAGTGAAAAAGTAACTGGCTAATAGTAAGATATTTTCAAGAGCTTTTGCAATAAGTGAGAGTAGAGATGAGCCTAACAAATTAGATTTTAACTTTAGAATTCTGTAGTGATTGGTTATTATTTTCTTAGTAGATTTAATGGTAAATTAACAATAATTGAGGACATTTAAGTAAAGCTTATCTTAAAATAAAAAAAATGAATTATTTTCCAGCTTCAGGAAAATTATTATTTTTGCTATTAGTCTTATTTACCTCTGCCGCCGTCGATAGATGCTTTTCCACCTTCGCGTGCGACTTTTTTTCTTGTTTCTTCACCTGATGTTTCTATCCTTATTATCATTGTTCATTGTCTAAGTGTAGTTACATCGATCGTTTATAAAACTAGATAGAATTTATCTAAAAGTATTAGATACAATAGTTTGACTATATTTTATTATCAGTCCAATATTTTTTAAAAGATTTTGATATATTTTCCTTAGATACTGGTATCTTGTATATTTCCTCTGACCAAAGTACTTTTTCTATATCTTGCATATGTTTAATTTCTGAAATAATATCTACCAAACATTCACTATTATCATATACAAATTCTGCCACTATATCAGAATTTCCTACATGTATAGATACTGATAATATGCCATCTAGTTTTGATATTGTTTCTGCTGTCTGTTTTAAACTTCCATCTCTAAGATAAATATGTAACATACCTTTTTTAATTCCTAATATTTTGAAATTTGGAATATATTCTTGAGTTACTATCTTTGAAAGTAATATTATTCTAGTCCTCCTCTGAATAGTACTAAGAGGTATTTTTAATGTTGAAGAGATTTTCTTGTTATCATAATCAAGAACAAGCAAAGTAATTATTTTAAAGTCTACCTTATCGAACTTAAGTTTGATGTTATTTATACCGTTTGCAATCTGCAATTAATAGCAGCAGAACCTAGAAAAGTTTGTCATATTATTATTATCTAATTATATAGTAACAAACATTGTTTATAACATTTTCTATTAAAATAGTGCCTTGATACACAATTGAGCAAATAAATGATTTATATGGCATATTATTAAGTGAAAATAATTTTTAAAATCATTTTAGTATAATATGACTCCACAACATTTACAATTACTCAACTATTATTATAATAATTTGCTTATATAAACAAATTTGTTTATTTTTATATTATCAAAGGAATCAGGAATAGACTTTTTGTATTCTAATACCTTTTCAATTCTTTTTTTGTAAAGGTCAAAATCTGCTAAAAAAATCGTTACATTATCTTTTATAATAGTGCTTGAATATAGTAAAAGTACATTTCTTTTAGTATTTCAATTGGATAACAATAACTTAATCTCTGTTCCTATATGATGGTATTTATATTTTTTATACTAGTGTACTGTTAATTCGATCGTGGGTCCATCTTAATTTATTCTACTATTGCATATCAAGAAACACTTTAAAAAATATAATGAGAACAGTATATTTTAGTTAGTTTGTGCTATAGAATTGACCACCAATCTCAACGTTCAATTGTAGAATCATAAAGAGATGAAATGAAATAAAATAAGGAAAAATATTGTTGAAGCAGTTGATGAATAAAAGAATAGTAAAATATATGACAATAGTCATCTACATCTATATATTAACAACAAATAGCAAAATTACCCTATTCAATTGTTAAATATTATATTTTTTACTAGATATTATGAGTTCATCAGAAAACGAAAATTATGAAGGAAAGGATCCAATGTCACCAGAGAAGATTACTTCTCATGAACCTACTGCAGTAAAAAAAGATTCAAATGATCAAGAAATTGATGAATCAGGACAGACAGGAACTGATACAGAAGAAGCAAAAGAAAAATACAGAAGACAAGGTATGACGAAAGTATCTGGCGATTCATATCAAAACACAAATACAAGTTATAAAGCAAATACAACTACTGATACTGATAATCTTGATTCAAGTTCTTATGGTGATGTCAAAGATGATTTAAAAGAAGGTGCTGAGAGTACTTTTGATAAACTAAAGGCAGGTGCTAAAGCAGTTGGAAAGAAGATAACCGACCCAGATAGCAGTTTAAAGGACGAGTATAATCAAGAGAAATCATAGGAGATAACAAAAAGAAACGCTTAAAATACAAACTTAATTTTTCCTGATTTTTTATTTTTCTCTAGAAAATTAGTTTTATATAGTATTAAATAATTTTTTATACACTTATCAGACAATTGTAGATGTTTAAAATAAACTTCATATTCATATAATATTATAAATTACGAAATCAAATGGACATTTTTAAGAATGATACTTTCAGATCTACCATTATTGTTTCATTATTTAATAACTACTTCCATCCAATGAAATTTAGATTTATAATAAGTATATTGGTCATAAAACTGTGGTAATGGAGTCTAAAGATATTTTAATGGTGAATTCAACAATAATTGGAGGAATTTTAATTCTACTTACTATTTCATCGTTTTCAGAAAATGAATTTCCTTATAG
>JAICHH010000042.1 GCA_025922715.1 Nitrososphaeraceae archaeon | reverse complement strand
GTTTATCAATAGATTCAGGAGGAAAATAATGGTTTCCTTCAATTACTACTGTCGAGTTACTTTCAGCCAAAACGATATCTTTCCAAATTGCTTTCATATTTAGGTTAAAGATTATTCTCCTTTAAAACATTCCTTTACTAAACCTTTACAATATAACTTATCTTGATATAAGATTATATGACCACTCAATCTTACTAATTAATTACCTAAATAATTTATTAATTAGAAATTGGTTTTAAGATTTATATCTTTTTTAACGATTGCTCTATATTTTTTTTTAATGCATCGTTCATTTTTTTAAAACTTGCAAGAATATCATCTTCCATTTTTTGGGTAGTAAACCTGACACCTATGCCCGAAAATATTTCCTTATTCACAAAATTGACGTTATTTTCAGAAAGTTTTTCAATTAGAAAAATTCTTTCACCTGAAAATAATTGTGAGAAAAAGAATGTACCTTTCCATCTTAATTCGTGGTTAGGAGTAATTTTAATAACTTTTGGGTGATATACTCGATTCTTTCCTCCTACGGTACGTAGATGGATTTCTAATTCATTTCCAATTAAAGGTTCTCCTATAATTTTTTGAATTATAGGATTCCATTGATAATAATTTTTAAAATCGGTAATTACCTTCCATAATATTTCGGGGTTTGAATTTATTTGAATTTCAGTGGTAAGTTCTTTCAATGTTTGATTAATATGAGCATAGTTTTTAAGATTTTGCTTATATTTAAATTTCAAGGAAACGATTTATATTATTTCGTTTTATGTAAATATAATAACATTAATGCATTTGTAATTGAAGATGCTACAGAACTTCCTCCTTTTCTACCTATATTAGTGATATGAGGAATACCACTTTTAGAGAGTTCTATTTTTGATTCGACTGCAGAAACAAATCCTACAGGCACACCAATTACTAAAGATGGAATTGTTATTTTTTCATTAATCATACTAATGACTTCATGTAATGCAGTTGGAGCATTCCCTATTACAATTATTCCTCCGTTCATTTCCTGTGCCAAATTACGCATGGCAGTTTGCGCTCGTGTTTTATTATGTTTCTTAGATTCATTAATGATATTACTATCAGAGATTTTGCAAATACACTTTAAATTAAGTTTAGAGAGTGAATTTTGTGAAATTCCTGCTCGTACCATTTCTACATCAGTTATGATAGTACCTTTATTTTCAATTGCTTGAAACCCAGACTTAATAGGATCATTATTAAACAAGAGTTTTTCTTTGCTAGCAAAGTCAAAATCTGCAGTAGCATGAATTACTCGTCTAACAATATTCCATTCAAATTCGTGAATGTATGTATGTTCTCCAATTTCCCTCTCTATTATGTCAAAGCTGTTTTTTTCAATATCAAATGATTTCATTGACATAGATCGATTATCAGGATTCTCAGTCATTTCTTTCTTATACAATTTTTTTTTCAACTTCATTTGCCCGCTGCAAAATAAGGTTTACCATTTTGTCATCAACTCCAATATGATCTGCAATAAGAATATTAGAAAAAGAATGGTTGTTTAATGCATTTTTAACTTCTTTAATTACGTCATTTTTAATATGTATACCTTTATGTAAAAAATAAGGCATTATTAAGACAATTTTTGGATTTTTTTGAATAACAGAGTTAATACCTTCTTGTATCGTAGGTCCTGCTAATTCGAGAAAGCAATAATCCACATTTCTATAAAAGCGTTTTATACTATTAATAGTAAAAATGAAAGCCTCTGTTGCTCTTCTATCAGAGCTTCCATGACCAATAACAAGAACATCGCACTCTTTATCTTTAAGTTGAATATTATTATCAAGCTTTAATTTTGTTAATCTATCCATTATTACAAATTTAAGAACTTCAGAATAACAAAGAGGTTTTGTAATAACTAATTTGACTCCGTTCTCTTTAGAAATTGCTGCAGTTTTCTGAACGGCATCTTTTAATTTCAGTCCAGGGTACAGAAAATAAGGCATAACAGTTATCAAATCAACATTTTCCTTGATACAGTTTCTAATTCCTTCATCAATATATGGAGGTATCACTTCAAGAAAACAGAAATTTGAATAGATATATCCTCCTTTTTCTTTAGCTTGAGTTGATATTTTAAATAATTCAGCCTGCACTTCCACTTCTTTACTTCCTCTATCTATTATCAAAAGTGCCTTTTTCATTGAGAATTCACCCTGCATACTGCTATAGTTAGATTAGGAGGAAATTTTTGTTTTGGGATAATTAAGGTACCATGAGAATGTAATATTGATGATGCTTCAGAAACACTAGGAATTCCTTCAAATTTCTTGACTGTGGCAGACGGATTAGGGACCGAAATTTGCTCTAGTTCTTCTTTTTCATAAAGATATAAAGGAATATGAAATTCTTTGGAGAATTCATCCAATCCCTTGACTGGGATTTTCTTTTTAATAGAAGAAAGACTTTGGATCGAGGCAAAGCTCAGACCATTTTTCTCGAAAATAGCCTTAATCCCATTTAGAATATCTTCTTTTGTTGTATCCCAATGTAGGCCTAGACCAATTACTAAAGTTTTAGGTCGATATATTACTGATTTGAATAGAATTTCATTATCTGTAATTATTTTGTCTGTAATAACTATTCCTCCTTTATATAAATCGTCTTTGATATTCTTAATATCTTTAATTATAACAACATTGGATGGAAAGTTTTCGGTATTCCACCATGTACGCTCACCCACATCTTGGAAGATCGCTATTTTTTCTTCGTTAACCATATGTGCACTAACTTTTGTGACATTTTCATAGTTATCGATAACCCATCCTAATTCGTTACCAATTAAATCTACACTAATGGTTTTATTTACGTCAGCAGCAGTAGTTATCACGGGTAGGGAATTTAGAAAGGCAGCAATATATCTTGATAATGCATTGGCTCCACCTAAATGTCCAGAAAGAGTACTAATAACAAACGTTGCTTTATCATCAATGACTAAAATAGCAGGGTCAGTTTTTTTATCCTTCAAAAGCTTTGAAATTAATCTTATTACCGCCCCTAAAGAAAAAATACAAATCAAAGCATCGTATGATTTAAAAAGGTCTGAGATTTTTTTCTGAGTAGTTTCTTCAAACCAAATAATAGTAGAATCCTCATTATAAAACTTTTGAGGAACATATATCTCGGCATTAATAATATTTTTTTTGATAACTCTAGCTATTCTTATACCATTTTTTGTTATGGCGATAACTGCAATTTTCTCTTTCAATTGTTTTGGTTATTAATTAGTCAAAATTAATTCTTTGCATATTTTAATAAATAAATTTCTGATTAACCAATACACATCCTAAATCTTCTAAACAGAACCAAGTAAATCTTCGATAAAAATTATTTATTAAAGTATTTTGTATTTAAAAAATTAATTATTACGGATATTTACCTGATATTTTACCGTCAAATCCAAACATAACAACCTCAATTTCCATTGATTTGTTGGAATGGTTAGACATTTCTAAATAAACTTGTTTGCATAATAAATCAAAAAAATTTTTGACATTGTTTTGAATTATTATTTCAGATACGTGTCTTGCCGTATTCGCATTTTTTATGTCGTTTATAATATTTTTGGAATTCACACACAATGATGCTAAATTAGCCATATAGTCCATACTAACATGGGAACCACGTACATGTGTTTGTTTTATTCCCATAGCCATTTTACTTAGCTTTCCAATAAATCCAGCTATAATAATTTTTTTTATGTTTCTATTTGCACATTGTTTAATTGTATATCCAGAGAAATCACCCATCTGGATAAAGGCATAATCAGGAAGAGATTTATAAAGATTTTTAATATAATCTTCACTTCTTCCACCAGTTGTCAATACCACTACCTCGGTACCAAGTGATATGGCAACATCTAAACTTTGTCTAATCGATGCTGCGAATGAAGAAGTAGAATAAGGAAATACTATTCCTGTAGTTCCCAAAATAGATATTCCTCCTATTATCCCTAATCTTGGATTATCTGTTTTTTTTGCTAATTCTATGCCTTTGGGCACAGATATAATAACCTTAATGCCTTTGTTTGTTAGTATAAATTTTGCTGCATCGAGTACCACTTGTTCTATCATTTTTTTTGGAACAGGATTAATTGCAGCATGACCTATTTCCAATCCGAGTCCTGGCCTAGTAACCCTTCCAACTCCATATCCCCCGTCGATCTCAACGAGTCCTTTTTGCCTAGTCAAAGTTACAGTAGAGCATATTTCTGCTCCATGTGTTACGTCAGGATCATCACCAGCATCTTTTATTACTGCACTGGTTACTGACTGTCTATTTGGAGAATAAATTGTCCATGCAATTTTTAGTTTTACTATTTTACCTTTTGGGAGAGCAATATCTATTGTGTTATATATTTGAGATGAAATGAGTGTTAATAACGCTGCTTTAGTCGCTGCAGTAGCAGAGGTACCGGTGGTAAATCCAGTCCTTAAGAGTCCTTTTTTACGTTTTTCAATAATTTGTACCGGAAGTTCTTCTTCTGCTTCCATTTCTGCCAATTTAAGCTCATCACCATCATCATCAACACTCTTATCGACTTTCAGATTAGATTCATTACTCATACTATTCCCTAGGGTTGTTTATAATTATTTTATATATACTATAAATTTTGTCTGTTTGAAATACTATAGTGTTCTTTAGTAATAATATAGTACATATATATCAACAACAAAAGAAATAAATTTGAAATCTTTATATAAAGATGATGAAATTTTACAGCTAATTAAGATATTGTGAAAAGAATTGCCTTCACTAAAAGACTCTGCACGTATAGTAAAAAACTTAGAGAATTTGGAATATAGAGTTCTGAAAGTATTTGTTTCTTCTATAAAACATCATCAAATTATAAATAATCATAATATTCTTTCTTATTCGAATTTACACAAAGATCGGGTAAAGTATGCAGTAGAAAGTTTATTAAAATTAAAATTAATATCTAAAACACAAAATGGTTTTAAATTGCTTACAGCAGGATTAGACGTCTATGCTTTGAAACTATTGGTGGATTCAGGAATAATACTAGGAATAGGAAATTCTCTGGGGATTGGAAAAGAATCGGATGTAGTCGAAGCCATATCAGAAATTCAGCAACAAAGAG
The DNA here is from genome assembly GCA_025922715.1 of Nitrososphaeraceae archaeon. GTDB lineage: Archaea > Thermoproteota > Nitrososphaeria > Nitrososphaerales > Nitrososphaeraceae > TH1177. The sequence continues at coordinate 8,366 of JAICHH010000042.1, read as the reverse complement.
CTGTTAAATTCTTTAGAATAGGGAGAATAAGTTTTACAGATACAAAACGAAAAAGATCACTTGAAAAAAATAAAAATGTCAACAACTGGTTGTTAATAAACATCGAAGCCGCAAAAAGAGAATATGATTTTCTAGTCAAATTAAAATCAACAAAAATGAATATTGCTACACCTTATTTCAGATCTATGCATTCCATAGTAATGGATAGGATAAATGGATTACGCCTAATAGAAATTCGAAATCTACCTAACCCTATAGAGATTTTTGATAAAGTTTTTGAACAAATAAGAATCTCTTATAACGAAAAAATCATTAATGGCGATTTAAGTGAATATAATATTCTTTTAGACGAAAATAATGATATTTGGATAATTGACTGGCCTCAAGCAGTGACTTTGGAACATCCGAATGCGGAATTTCTTATTCGAAGAGATTTACATAATATAATAAGATATTTTAGACGAAAATATGATCTAACTATAGATGAAAATTCATATTATAATACTCTGTTAAAATGACAATTAATTGTCTACAATATAGCATTATTCTATATTCAATTTAAAATCTTAAACTTAGTTATTTTAACAAATGGGCTTTATCAGTTTTTTCCCAAGAAAATGAGGGATCGTTCCTCCCAAAATGACCATAAACAGCAGTTTTTTTGTAAATAGGTCTTTTTAATGATAACGTTTCTATTATTTTAGAGGGACGCATATCAAAATTCTTTTTCACCTTGTTCTCAATTTGCTCTTGTTCAATTCTACCTGTACCAAATGTATCAACCATAATTGAAACAGGTTCAGCCACTCCTATAGCATAAGCGATTTGCACTTCACATTTTCGAGCTAATTCCGCGGCCACAATATTTTTTGCAATATATCTCGCCATATAGCATGCAGATCGATCCACCTTTGAAGGATCTTTGCCAGAAAAAGCACCTCCTCCATGTCGCCCCATACCACCATATGTATCTATAATTATCTTTCTCCCTGTGAGTCCAGTATCTGCAGAGGGACCTCCTAAAACAAACCTTCCTGTTGGATTAATTATAAATCTGGTTTGACTATCTATCCATTCAGCACAGGTGGGTCTGATCACCTTGTTAATTATTTCTTCCCGTAACTGATCCAGTTCTACCTCAGGAGAATGTTGAGTAGAGAGCACTACTGTATCAATTCGTTTAGGAATAAAATCTTCATATACTACCGAAACCTGAGATTTTCCATCAGGTCTCACCCAATCTAATTCTTTTCTTTTCCTCACCTCACTTAATTTCATACAAAGTTTGTGAGCCATGATTATCGGTAATGGCATAAGTTCTGGCGTTTCCTGGGTGGCATATCCAAAGACCAATCCTTGATCCCCTGCACCTTGATCTTTTAATTCTGAGGCATTTACTCCAAGCGAAATATCATTACTCTGCTCATGGATAGACGTAAAAACTGCACAGGTATTACAGTCAAATCCAAAATCTGCTCTATTATAACCTATTTCCCTTATGGTGTTTCTAACTACTTTTTGAATATCTACAGAACCATTAGATGTAACCTCTCCGGCAACAAAAACAGTTCCAGTAGTTGTTAATGATTCAACTGCGACTCTAGAATTGATATCACGGGACAAAAATTCATCCAATATTGAATCAGAAATTTGATCACACATTTTATCAGGGTGACCCTCTGTTACACTTTCAGAGCTAAATAAATATTTAGAAACCATTTCTTAAAGGCTTTAACTTTAAATTAAAAATCTTTTATGAGTCTTATAAAAAGTACATTATTTCCACGAATAACCACCTTACCATAATTTGCCAGCAAATCTGAACCCAGATATTCCTCAGCATTAATAAGAATAAGATTCATGTATGAATCTACATTACTCATAACTCCTTTGTATTCAATTTCACTTTTTAATCTCACTGCTACACGCTGGTTAAGAGATTTCTGCAATAAAGTTAAAGGTCTCTTTGGTTGTTGAGAACTCGAATTAGCTGACAATGTCAATATATCACTTAGCAATTCATTTTCACATGTAGCAGAATAAAAAGGTTCCTTTATGGTTAAATAATTATAACAATAATTTTTAATATTCTGTGTTGGATTTTATATCTACAGGATCTTCCAATCTGGACAGATTTCTTCGTGGAGGAATTCGTACAGGAATAATAACTCACATCTTTGGAGAAAGTGGTTCAGGCAAATCTCAATTTTGTTTTAGTATTTGTGCAAATTTGCTTAAAAAGAACCAAGATGTAAAAGTAATTTTTATCGATACGTCTGGAAATTTTAGACCAGAAAGAATTCTTGATATAACTGATAATCATAATTTAGATAAAATACTCCGTAATATACATTATATTAGACCATATTCTATTAAAGATCAATTTGAAGCAATTAAAAAAATTTATGAGATAAAACCAAAATTAGTAATTATTGATACTATTACTTCACTCATATCCATAGAAAGCAAAAATATATCTCGACATTTAATCTTGATGAAATTTATACACGAATTAGCACACAATGCAATTAATTATAATTGTGCCATAGTGACCACTAATATGGTTAGAAATATAATATACGAAAATGGTGTGTATAAAGCCATAAACAAACCTAAAGAACATCAAAAAAAAATTAAATTGCAACGAGAGTTTATGGGAAAATCTGTATCTCTTTCGATTCATATTAAATTAAAATTCGAGATTATAAGTATATCCGATAATTCTTACAAGGTCTCCCTTCTTCAACCCTTCATTAAGGATAGTACGGTATTTCGAATAACTAAGGAAGGCGTATTATAAAAAATACTATATTTTTAAACCTTTATATAAATTCCAGAATTTATCACCAACATAATGCATATTATTAATTATATGACCCTTAGCTAACTCAATGGCTTTTTCACTATCATAAAGTGAGGTACCTACTGCTATTGGTTTTTGGTGCTCTTTGTCTTTTACAATCACAATTTTATCTTTGGAAAATGATTCAAATTTTACAATGCCGGGGCGTGCAATATTTGCACCATTACAGATGTATTTTACTGCTCCCATATCTATAAGAACATAAGGAAATAATTCAACTAAATTATTGTTTCCCAAATAAGGAAGTATTATTTCGTTGATTTGAACAGCAGTAAAATTATCTTCATGAATTAATAATTTTCTATTTTTTTCAATTTCATAAGCTTTTATATTTTTAAATTTTGGGATAGTTTTTTCTGGCCAATTTGTGTGTAGTTTTTCTAGGGTGATTGATGTTTCCCTTTTAGATAACATATTGATTTTCAAACTATATCTTTATTCTCTGAATGATAATTTATCTTTAATTTTCATTTTACTTAAGCCAGACGGTGATACATCCAAAAAATAAGATGGTTATATTTTTCTTTTTTTCAATGGGGTATATTCGCAACCCATTGGGCCACAATATTTTCCAACATACACTGCTTTGGGGCGATATAACGCTGGTTTGGGTGCTGCTTCTGCAAATTTTTCTTCGATGACATGTGCTGCCCATCCAGAAATTCTCGAGATAGCAAAAATAGGAGTATTAAGATCAACTGGAAATCCCATACAATAATAAAGTGATGCACTATATAGATCTACGTTAGGGTAGATTGGTTGTTTTCTAATATCTGTGATGATTTTTTTTGTATATTGTTCTACTTGTCGAGTGATTTCATACCATTTATAATTCTCATTTTTACAGACAGATTTTGAAAGCCGTTCTAGAATGTCTGCTCGAGGATCTGTTGTACGATAAACTGCGTGTCCCATTCCCATGATTCTTTTCCCCTCCTTTAGTTTATCTTGTATCCATTTTTCAATATTTTTGGCATCGTGTATATCAAACAGCATTTTCATTACTTCTACGTTAGCTCCTCCATGTAATTCACCTGATAAGGCTCCTAAAGCCCCACAAATACATGAATACATATGAGCTCGAGTAGAAGCAATTTCTCTAGCTGCAAATGTTGACGCATTAAAGCTATGTTCTGCATGTAATATCAAACAAATATCAAAGACCTTGACTTCTTCAAACGTAGGTTTTCGTCCAAACACCATATAAAGAAAATTTGCAGAATGTCTAAGTTCCTCGTCTGGTTCAATAATCTCTTGCCCGTTTCTTATACTATTCCATGCACTAACAATTGAAGGAATTTTCGAAATCAGGGATATTGCCCTTTGTATATTGTCCTCTTTGGTATCCGAATAAACACTTTCATCAAAATCTGCTAGAGAAGGAACAGCTGATTGTAAAACATCCATCGGACGAGCTGTTTTTGGTCTATTTTCTAAATTGGCAATTAACGAGATAGGTAATTTTCTGGATTGTTTTAGTTTATATGAAAATTCATCTAACTGGATTTTGTCAGGAAGTTCCCCATACAATAGAAGATACGCTGTTTCTTCAAATGTAGAATGATTTACTAAATCAAGAATGTCATAGCCTCGATAAATTAATTTACCGTTTTCACCATCTATAGATGAAATTTTTGTATCTGCTACTTCAATGTTTCGTAAACCTATATTTCTTGCATCCAAATTTAATACATCATTCCCTCTGGGATTTATATATTAAAGAATGCTGAAGATAGCAAAGAGTAGCCATCGGATCAAACTAATTATACCTTTAGAGATTCTTCATTCTTTCCTCTATTACTTATAGTAAGAATATCGATCCCATCTCCACTTGCTGCATCTCTTTTAATAGCAGCTTTAATAGATTTAATAGCGAGATTTTTAGCATCATCTTCATTCATTTGTGAATTATATTGTGCATCCAATATACCCAAGGCCATTTCGGCACCACTGCCTACTGCCGCATATTCATCAGGTAGTAACGATCCAAGTGGATCAAGAGTATAGATACGAGGTTTATCATCATACCCTCCGACTACAACTTGAGTCAACAAAGGAAAGTATCGTCTTTCAAACATAATTACTGACATTAGTTTTGCTACTGAATTTGTTGGTAGTTTACGTCTTATTTCCATTTTACGGATTTTTGATAATGCAGCAACCTGTCTAGCAAGTACATTCATATCGGCAACCATACCCGCACAAGCTGCTCCTACATTCTCAGTCAATACAAAAGTTTTTTTAGTATTCTTATTAACAAGAAAGTTCCCAAAAGAAACCCGTTGTTCAGATGCCAATAAAACACCATTATTAAAAGAGATTCCTACGGCTGTTGCGCCAGGAAAATATTGGTACGCCATTTGTGGTATATGACATAAGAGCCAGATTTAGTCTTTTCTATTAAATTTAAGTCAGATTCTTATTTTCTTCTACTGTGAAGGTTATGAATCTTAATTGCTTCCCCGATTAGACGATTTTGTAATTCTAGAGCGTCTTTTCCTTCTGGATGTTTCTCCTCAGCTATAGCTTCGGCGACTAATCTAATGATGTGCCTCAATAGAAATTCATCACCTCTTTCTGATTCAGCTTTATAAGCTGAATTAGCTTTATTTACAAAAACCACATTTTCATTAGTAAATCCATATCTCGAATCACTTCCGTCCTCATAGGGTATTACTTTATAGCCAATCTTTTTTAATGCGAAGGTACGTTTTAGAGTTTTAATTTTTTTTATCTGTAATTTATCTAATTCACTAGATGCGTGCAAATTAGGAAAAGTTTGGGGTCTTTCATTAAGATTGTAATAATAAGGTTCACTCTCACTGTGGATAGTCTGATGTTCTAGTATACTAGTATGAGCCTGTTCTTTATTTTTAGAGAGTTGAACAGATGAATTTTCATAACCCTCCTGTGTCGGAAATTTATTATCTTGATTTTTGAATTTTGTAAAAGATGGGTTTACAGTTAATCTATCTTCATTCGGTGGATTAACTTTATCTTCAACTGTTTCATATTCCTCTTCTTCTACTTCTACAGATTCCAAATTCTCAATCACTGCTTGACCAAGAACTTTATCTATTTCACGATATATTCGTGACTCTTCCTTGGTAATTAATACATCTTCATATTCAGTTAGTTTGGGTATTACTTCATCAACAATAAATTGTTTGACGTACTTGTTAAAATTATAATAAGCATCATCTTCTATTAATGCAGATTTATCTGCAAACCTAGAAGTTAAAGCATCACATCTTAATAATCCAGTTATTCGATTCATTTTAGCATCAAACCCAAAATTTGTTCTTACAACAATATGATTCCCAATCATTACACCTATTCCTTTCTCCTCTTCTGTTAATGGACGTCTTGCAACTACAATTTCACCACTAATTTGGCCATTATCAAGATTTACTGGGATTCGGTAGCCCTGTATCTCTTGCGCCTTAACCATATCAGAATTATGCAGATCCCATTCATTGAAGCTCTCTGATTGTTTAATAAATATCTGAAACATTGGTTGTCTAAGAATAGCTAATTTACGTATTTCCTTATATAATTTCAAAGGATCAATGCTCATCTTTGCATTACTTAAAGTTAATTCTGTTCCATTTCTACTAAGTGGTTTTTCTTTTATGACATTTAATAAAGAATTACCAGAAAATAATTGATTCAAAGAGTTTTCATCTATAACAAGACATTTGTTATAATTATCTTTTTTAGTTTTAATTTTCATGCTCTCAAATGAAGTAAGGAAAGATAATCTTCCTGTTCCATATCGTCCTGTTCGACTTCTCTTTAACTTTGGAGAAATAGATTCTATCTTTTTATGAGGCGAACCCAATAATAAGAATTTTTCAATTTCTTCTTCGTCCATGCCTGCATCATCTTCTATTACTATAGATCCATTAGTGAGAATTGTAATTAATACTTGGGTAGCATCTTCATCAAAAGCATTTTCTATCAATTCTTTAACTATTTCATATGGTGAAACCCATGTCTTTGTGGCAAATTCCTTAAAAAATGATGGATGAACTTTTAATTGTATTGACATTATATATTATTAAAATGACTTTCTTGCCTTTATTTATTGTGTTTGTATATCCGAACGAAGATATTGCTTTTTAAAAGTGATAAATAGTTGGAAAAATTATTGAGAGACATAGCCTCTCATTTTTAAGGCTTCGCTTAAACCATGTGCATTTGCGTGTGCAGTATCTAGTATTATTGCTGCAGTATCTTTAGAAACATATCCAGCTTTAGAAGCCACGTTAACTGAGTTTTGATATGCTAAAGATATAATAGAAGAAATCGTCTCAGGTGCAAAATAAACTAATTCTACTGCCAGATTCAAAGCAGATGAAGAGCATACTTGTAATTCTTTTATATATGCTTTAACATCAAGCTGTAAATCTTTTTCTCTAAATTGAAGACCTTCTGAAATTGCATAGTTGACTAGAACCCCTGCTTCAATTGGTTTTATATCTAATTTAGAAATCAGAGATGCAAGTTTTTGAGATATGACCTCTCCTGATTTAGCTACCACTGTATCTTTTGTTACAGCAATACTACCTTGATCGATTTTAGTTTGTACTTTAGCTTCTTTAAACTCTGAGAGGACAGGACCTGGAGGAATTCCAGTATTACCTGCTGGTACTATAATATCCTTGGGTGCAATGTCTCCTCCTTTGGCAGGTAAAAAAACTTTATTTTCACTAAAAATCAAGTTAAGCTTGAAAGGACTTAGATTAGTAAACATCAATGCACATTGACCTTCTAATTCTTTGCTTAAATATTCAATACCTGAAATTTTACTTACTTTTTCAAATGCTCTCTGCGCAACTTTATTTTTGATGATTTTAATAATAATTTGACCATGAAATTTCTTCCTTAACGTCATTAACTGTGTGGCCCTGACTTTATTCATTTTAGATAATGCTATAACATTATATTTTTTTGGAAGCTCTTGTAATTCTTGATACATAAATTGCTTCTTTTGAGGATATTTTTTAATTAATTTATCTGAATTCATATTCTAGTTACCCTTTGTTTTGTTAGATAAGGCTGATAAACTTATATTATTACCCATTGTAAATTTGACTGAAGTATTCTGAATATTCTTATCACCTTGAGGCAATTTTTTTTCTAAAAGAGACAATATAGTATTTGCATTTTGAATAAGTTGTTTATCATCCATTTTTTCATCTCCTATTTTAGTAGATATATTTAGTTGATTTCGACTTCTAATCCTTACAGAATTCCTTAGCCTATTCAATATACTTTCAATAGGTGCACCATAAGGTATAGGTGTTGGCATTTTACCCTTAGGACCAAGAAACTGACCTAGAGAACGCCCCACTGTCGCCATTAACGAGGTATCAGATAAAAAGAAATCGTAAGTCTTTGCTAACTTTTTAGCTTCTTTTTTATTAGTACCAAGTCTATCCAGTTCATCAGGTTCTATTATTCTATCTGCTTCTGCTCTCCTAGCCCTTGAACCCATTTC
>JAICHH010000041.1 GCA_025922715.1 Nitrososphaeraceae archaeon | reverse complement strand
TAACTCCTCTAGCCCTTAATCCAATCACTAGAAATGTAAATCCCCCACCTCCTCCAGCTGGTGCATCAATTACATCTCAAGAAATATCTTCTGCTTCACTGAGCTCTACAAGACCTGCTCCAAATATTCCAGCTACCCCTTCTGCAACCACTATGACTTCTGGAATTTCTAATACAACTATCTCTCTTACAGGAAGTGGAACAGATTATTCCAAAGTTGATGGCCCTATTGATACCTCTTTTAAATCTAAACGACAAAAAGTTGGCAAATTTAAAGGTATTAGTGTTTGGGGCCCTGTTGATCCTCCAGGACAGTTGGGAATATGGGGAGATAGTGTCTCTGTAGATTTTGATATTTGTATAGGTGATGGTGCATGTATTGAAGCATGTCCAGTTAATGTATATGAATGGTTAGAAACACCTGGTCATCCTGGTTCTGAAAAAAAACCTTTTATGGCCAGAGAAAAAGATTGTATATTTTGTCTAGCATGTGAAAATGTGTGTCCACCACAGGCTATCAAAATTTTTCAACCATAAACCTAATAATATTACCATTTTTCTTTTATTAATGAATTATGTTGATAAAGACGATTGGAAAAATTAAATCTTGTCGCAACAGGTGGAACTTTTGACTGTATTCATATTGGTCATTTAAAACTACTTTCAACTGCTTTTGATATCAGTGAACATGTCATTATTGGACTCACAAGTGATGCGTTTGTAAAAAGATTTAAGTTAACTTGGAATATCAAAAACAATTATCGAAGGAGACTTTTCAATTTAAAAAAAAATATTTCGCTAAATTTTAAAGATGCTAATTACACAATAATTAAACTAGAAGATGAATTTGGTCCTGTTATTCATTCATCAAAAATTCAAGCAATTGTAGTTAGCGAAGAAACGTTGGTGAAAGTAAAGGAAATTAATGAAATCAGAATTAGTAACCATCTTGACCCATTACGTGTTATAGTAGTTGAAATAGCAAAGTCTAGCGATGGAAAACCTATATCATCTACTCGAATAAGAAATGGTGAAATTGATTATAAAGGAAAAATTCTAAGGAAATGATAAAGAGGACAATTTTTTTTTAGTAATACGATTTTATTTTAATTTAATAATAGATTGAATGTTAAATGTATTTTGATAATCCTGTTAATTTAGCGTCTGCTAAAATTGATAAATGTATTCGAAATTTACGTTCAGGTCTAGAACCAGATGTATTACTATATTGGTATAAACAAATTCAATATGAATCCATTGAAAAAGTAGAACACGAGTTAAAAGATAAAATTCATTTTGAACAAGATCGGATTTTATGGATGAGATTTAAAATCAATATTTCAATCCGTGCAATTCCTTTAGTTTTAGAAACAATAGAAAACTGTATTCCATTAATGGAATATTCTACTGAATTATATTTTAGGAAAATTCAAGAAATTTTACTAGAAAAAATTGAGACTACAATTGATGAAAATAAGGATAAAAAAAATACTAAATACAAAAAACATAAAAGTAGTAATTATAATACAAAAAAGTCTAAAACAAGTAGATAATATTATTTCATTAATATTAAAACAAAATCGTTTCTGTTATTATTCGAATCTCATTATTAGAACTTAAATTCTCTAGAGATACAAATCTTCTTTTACCATTTTTTATTTCTTTGATCAATAAGTAAAGAGAATTTGCATTATCTTTATTCTTTAACGTAATACTATGACACGATTTATCTTTTAATTTAATTATTATTTCATTGTCGATTAAATTTTCAACATCCATTACAAAAACTGAATCATCTTTTTGTATAGAAAATAAACTTGTGAGTTTCTCCCTTTCATATTTATCAGAACATATAATGTGGTCTAATTTTCGCATGTTAGACATTTCTAGTCAAACATAAAATCTTTTACTTTGTCCTTAGCTTTTTCTCTTTTTCGTTTAAATTCAATTATGAATGTTCTAGTGTTATTGGCAAGATCACTTTTACACTCACCACAAAGTAAATTTCCACTTTTGCATCTAATATAGCGTTCCACAGATTCTTTCTCATTATCAAAAAAATATTTCAGGTAACCATATACTGGACATATATCAGCATTTGCTCCTAACTTTTTTTGTAATGAAACTGTGGCCTGTCCGCCTGTAAATGAGGATAAGACTTTTTTTTCAACAATTTCTGGTTCATCTGTTGTGAATATTGCCGTTTCAGGTTTTGAAGACGACATTTTGGAAATTCCTCGTGACAAACTTGGTAGAAATTTACTATGTATTTGAGCAGGCTTATAAAAGCCTAATTTTGCAGCTATATCTCTTGTTATTCTCCAGTAGGGATCCTGGTCAATTGCCGCAGGAATTAAAACTGGTGTCGGTTTGTTTTCAATTATTGAAGGCAGAAAACAAGGAGCAGCTTGAATAGGGGGAAAACCAATCATACCTATATTTGTTGTATTTGTAAAACCAAAAACTGCTTTGGCGGTAGAAAAAGTAATTTTTTTTGCAATCTCCATTGCAATTGGATATAAATGATTAATATGTTTAGTGTCTATAATTATCTTCGTTAAATTAGGCTTGAAGCCTATTGCTATAATGTCAAGTATATTTTCCGAAGTATATTTAGAAATGGTTTCTCTAGTTGCTCCAAGATTATAGAGAAATTTCTCATCATCGGTTAACTGAAATAATAATTTAGAACCAAATTTATCCTGTAAGTATTTAGTAAATAACCATGGCAAAAGGTGCCCGAGATGTACAGAACCTGATGGGCCTCTTCCAGTATAAAGATAAAAAGGATCGCCATTCTCGTATTTAGTTAGTAACCAATCAAAATCTCTGTGAGAAAAGAAATATTGAGATTTAATAAGTGGATGGATTTCCCCTGTTAATTTTTTAAATTTTTCAATTAACTCTTCTGAGAGAGCTTGGGTTCCAAATTTCTCTATTAGTTTAATATAGGTTTTTTCTTCTAAATCACCAAGAACCTCCCATGGTGTAACAATAATATCTTTATAATTATCATGCGGATTATTGATGTTATCTGTATCAATATTAGGATGACCTTCCATTTTCTTAAATAGTGAAATTACAAACGTTTAAACGTTTAAAAATAATTTTTATTAAGGTTAATTGGAAAACACCCAAATCAATATCGATGAGTTGCATCCAATCGAAAAAAAAATTATTAGTTCGATAAATCCTTTTTCTGAAATTTCAACAACCGATTTGATAGAATTGACTACTCTTACTCTTGACCAAATAAGAAGAGGATTGGAATGGTTAAAGTATAAAAATATAATCGAATCCAACAAAACTTCTTATTTAATATCATTAGATGAACTAGGAAGAAAGGCCATAGAACATGGCCTACCTGAAAGAAGATTAGTAAAAGCTGTAAGAGACGGCAATATAACTATGAGAACAATATTAGAAAATGGATTGTTGACGCAAGGTGAAATTAATATAGCAATATCCAAGGCTAAATCTAATAAATGGATAAATATAACAAGTTCTGAAACAGAAGGATTAACTTTTAAAGTACTAGAAAAGCTTGAAAATGCAAGTGGTGAAGAGTTGCTATTGAACAAAATTTTTTCATCCGAAAACTTAAAAGAAGTAGATTTAACGAATTCTGAATTAGGGTTTCTTAAGTTACTAGTAAAAAGGCCTAAATTTATTAGGTTTAAAAAAGATGAGGAAAAAGTATTTCTTACTGACTTGGGCAAGAAGATTAAGACCAAACTAGATTTGGAGAATATCAATGATAAAAACTTTCCAAAAAAAGAAAATATTACCTTATTAGTTCCAGAGCATTTAATAGCAGGAAAATGGAGGACTTTGACATTTCGCCCAATTGACGTCGAGGCTAACGTTCCTATGGCAAATCCAGGAAGAAAACATCCTTTAACTGATTTGATTAATGAGATTCGTGAAGCCTTCACAAGTCTTGGATTTGTGGAAATTGATGGTGATTTTATTCAATCAGCCTTTTGGAATTTTGACGCCCTGTTTACTCCTCAAGATCATGCTGCCAGGGATATGCAGGATACCTTTTATTTATCACAGAAAATCAAAACGCAGTTAGGAAATAAAAATCTTATAAAAAAAATTGCTGATACACATATACATGGATGGAAGAATTCGTGGAATATTAATCTAGCTAAAAAACCAGTTTTACGGACACATACTACGCCGGTGACTTTAAAATATCTTTCTGAAACAAAACCAGATGAAGCAAGAATCTTCACTATTGGACGCGTTTTCAGAAACGAAAAAGTCTCATATAAACATCTAGTAGAATTTAACCAAATTGAGGGTGTAGTAACCGGAAAGCAAATAACTTTAAGAGATCTAATGGGTATCCAAACGGAATTCTATAAGAAGATTGGAATTAAAAAAATAAAATTTTGGCCAACTTATTTTCCATATACGGAGCCATCATTACAGTCAATGATCTTCAACAATAATTTAAATAAATGGATTGAGTTATTTGGAATGGGCATACTTAGGCCAGAAGTAATACAACCTCTTGGAATAAGAAATCTTGTTTTAGCATGGGGAGGAGGGATTGAGAGAATAGCCATGTTAAAGTATGGAATTTCAGATGTAAGGGAATTATATAATAATAAAATTGGATGGTTAAGAGGTTTAAGCAAATGCCAGTTGTAAATATCTTAAAGACACGTATTAAAAGTGTTTTTCCAAATAAAAATATTGAAAAAATATTAGTTAAGCTTCCATTTATTGGATTAGATATTGAAGGAATAGATAAAGAAAAAATAAGAGTAGAATATAATCCTAATCGTCCTGACTTTTCAAGTGATACAGGTATATTTAGATCTTTAAAGGGATTACTAAATGAGAAGGTAGGTATACCTATTTTCAAGTATTCCTCAAATAAGTCATATCAAATAACTATAGATCCCAAGATAAACCAAATAAGACCAATAATATTATTTTTTGTTGCTAAAAATAATAAGGTAAATAATTTTATTCTCAATCAATTAATTTCTATGCAAGAGGATCTTCATAATGGGATAGCCAGAGGAAGAAAAAAAGCTGCGATAGGTCTCCATGATCTTAATGCTATTAAATTTCCATTAAGCTATAATACAAGAGCTCGTAATGAATCGTTTATCCCATTAGATCAAACTCGCTCATTTAAATTTAAAGAAATATTATCTGATCTCGAGGTTGGAAAAAAATATAGTAGTTTATTAAAAGATTTTAATCACTATCCTACTATCGCTGATAGAAATAATCAAATCCTCTCTTTTCCTCCTATCATAAATAGTAGTACTACCAAAATAAATGACAAAAGTAATAATTTACTCATAGAAATAACAGGTACAAATTTAGAAACATGTAAGAGCATTTTAGCAATACTTGCTTATTATCTCTATGAGGAAGGCTATGAAATTGTGTCGGGAATTGTAAATGACAATAAATCTACATTTTCTTCATTGAAACTTCTTAAAGACAATGCAATTTCAGTTGATACAAATATTATTAAAAGCTATTTAGGCTTGAACCTATCAATTAAAGAGATTATAGAAATTTTAAATAGATGTCGAATAGATGTTTCAATAACAAACAATAAAAAAGTTAAATGTTTAGTTCCTCCTTATAGGAACGATATAATCAACTCTATAGATATTGTGGAAGAAGTGGCGATAGGATATGGAATTGATAATATTAAACCTACTATACCCTCATTTTTAATCTCCTCAGGAAGAAGAAACGAATATTTTAAAAAATTTGATGAAATAAAGGAGACACTGATCGGGCTCGGATTTTTAGAGATGGTGAATTTTACTATGTTAGATCGAAATATTTCTACTATATTTAATTTTGAGGATAAAGAATTACTTGAAAAAATCAAGGTAAATGAAAGCAAAAGTAAGGAACATGAATTTCTTAGAACCAATATATTATCCTCTTTGGTAAATAATCTTTCCTACAATGTTCACGAAGAATATCCTCAAAAATTATTTGAAATAGGAAAGACATTTAGTTTTAAAAATAAAATAGTTGAACAATGGAATTTAGGAGTTGTAATTGCATCTAACAATTCTAATTATACAGAGGCTAAATCGATAGCAGAATCTATTTTCAAAATAAATTTTGGAAAGCACATTCTTACAAAAAGAAATGACAATAATAATTTATTTCTAAAAGGTAGATGTGCAGATATATTATATGAAAGTAAAACAATAGGCTTTATCGGAGAAGTCACCCCTGATTTGATTACTAAATTCAACTTACATGTTCCTTTATCAGCCTTTGAATTAAATTTATCATCTCTATCAAAGATTGGATGCTAAAATAAATTATGTTGCATCCTTGTATCTATCTGTATTTTGGTATAAAATAACAAAGATGATTAAAAATAAAAGTAACTTCCTTGATAGTCATATATTAATACATAATTGTTTTATAATGGCTTATAGCTATCTTAATTACCGAATATTTAGATCAAGTATTCGGTAACCCCGTTATAGAGAGTGCACTAGGAGAAATACACCTTTGTGTATGGCTATATCTATGAATAGTTGTGAGTCAGAGGCGGGGGACAAAACCAATTCGTTAGGTAGTGCTTAAAATAAGGCTAGGCAAACCAAAAATAGTAGAGTTGGATTAATGAATCGACCATTACTGAGTGAAATCAACTATGCTTTTCTTTATAATATATTTTGCTTCGTTAGAAATATCGTATTTTTCAAGTATTTCTGTTGAATTCTTAATGAGTAAATTTCTAAAGTCAGGTTCGCTTGCAGCCCTGAGCAGAATGTCACTTATTATTTCTGCTTCTTTCTGTCGCGAAATCAAGATAAACAAAAAAAACAACGAAGTTCTATATAATCTTAATGTTGAATTAGTAAAATTGATAAGAACTGATAAATAATTTTTTTTAGTATTGATATTTCGAAGTCAAAAGAAATGGACGCTGAATGGAACATCCCGAGTCATCCCAGTAGAGAATACTCTAAGCCATATTTTAGAGTTAAGTAAAAAGATTGGGCTTACTAGAATTGCAGATATTACTTACATGGATAAATTATATATACCTAATTATTCCTGTGTTTTACCTGGTACGGAAGATTATATTTGGGTATATAGTGGAAAGGGTCCTACGAAAAAACATGCGAAAGTAAGCGCAATTATGGAAAGCATCGAACGCTATTCTTCCTTACCTACAAATTATACTAGAAAATTTATTACTGGAACGTTTAATGAACTAAAAGAATCTTATAATCTTCTCCATCCTGATGATCTTGTTGAACCACTTACTTTTGATTTTCAAAATGATATGTTAATGGATTATGTAGAAGGCTATGATATTATTAATAAGGAGAATATCTTGGTTCCTGCGGCATTAGCATTATTCAGGTATACTCCTAACTCACATTCTCTCAATCCTTTTGCATTTCATCATACTAATGGACTCGCATCGGGCAACGTTTTTGAAGAAGCAGTATGCCATGCATTATGCGAAGTAATTGAAAGAGATGCCATAAGCTTAGCTCAATTACGGGCAAGTGCAATTCCATTCCATATTTTGTCTAAAATACATCATAATTTACGAATACAAGGATATCATATTAATTCGATTTCCAAAGAACAATTTATCGATGATAATTCTCTATATCAGGATGTTAAAATTTGTCAAGAAGACAATTTTCAACCAGTAACTAATTTAATAAAAAAATTCAAAAAATTTAATATCAGATTGATTATTAAGGATATCACTACAGATATTAAGATTCCTACCTTTAATGCTGCCTGTGTTGAGTGGATATCTCATGACTATGGTTATTTGGCGGAAGGACATGGTACCCACCCAGATAAAAGAATTGCAATATTAAGAGCCATAACTGAGGTTTCTCAAACAAGAGCAGCAAATATACAAGGTGCCAGAGATGATTTAAGGAAAATACACTATAATGATAATAATACAGACGATAAAAATGCATGGCAATTTATGTCTTCACAAAGGACAATCAATTTTTCAGATATAATAACTTATCAGAATGAAGATATTTTAGATGATATTAAGCTTATTATTAAATTCTTTAAAGAAGTAGGATTAAATAAGGCTATAATAGTCAATTTAACAAATCCAAAAATAAAAATTCCAGTAGTGAGAGCTATAGTTCCTGGTCTTGAGACATTTAAGATATCGAAATCTATTATGGGTTTTAGAGCTAGGAGATCCTATAAATGAATTTACCAATTATTTATTTAGGGCCGTCTTTAGAAATAAACAAAGCAAAAAAAATAATTGACGCAGACTTCAAACCTCCAGCGAAAAAGGGTGACTTTATAAATATAAATCTATTAACAGAACGAAGAGTTATTGTTCTAATAGATGGAGTTTTCCTTCAGGAATATCCACCATCTCCAATTGAAGTTTTTCAAGTTATCAATAATAAAAACTTTAAAGTTTATGGCGCCTCTAGTATTGGAGCATTACGCGCAGTAGAATTAGAAAAATTTGGAATGAAAGGTATTGGAAAAATCTTTGAGTTATTTAAAAAAAATATCATTAATTCGGATGATGAAATTGCAGTAACATTTGATTCCAATTATAATCTTCTTTCTGAAGCAATGATTGATATTAGATATAATATTTTTTTATGCTGGAAAAAAGGAATAATTGATAAAGAAACAAAGCAAATCATGATCAATTTAGCTAAGAGGATTTATTTTCCTTTTCGGAGTTATGAGAACATAATAAAGAAATCTCTCCATCTTTTTCCTTTAAAAGAAAAATACATATCAAGATTCAGTGATTATATTTTTATTAATAAAGTAAGTCTAAAAGAGTTAGATGCCATACGAGCACTTGAATATATATCATCATTACCTAAAATATAAATTGTTATTTAAATTTTATTTCACAATCATCCCCTTTTCATAAACTATTTTATATCGTACCTAGTAACGTATAGTATGACTGAGAATATCTCCAAATTAAATGCTCAATATAAAACCAACTGTAAAAAAATACTCGAACTGTCACCTAAAATTCGTTATGTAGGTGTAACAAATAAATTTGGTAGAACAATAGCAGGCCAACTTAGAATTGGTATAACTCCTCTTTTAAAAACAGAAGAAATGAGGAACGAATTGTTTGTTCATTCTATGATTTATAATATCAGAAAAAATTATGAAAAATCAATAGGAGAAACCGAATTCATTTTTATTTCTAATAAAAATGTCGATATGGTTAGTTTTTATATTAATGAATTAATTTATTATATTACTATAGACAAGAACATAGACAACAATGAATTATATGCCTTGATCGAACAAACTAGAGATCTCGCATCATTATGATTTATTTTAAATCTATTTGATTCTAATTAAGTTAAAGATTTTAATTTTCCTCGCATTTCCTTATCTTTATAAATTGACGGATGACTTGGATCAGCCAATATCACCTCATACCATGAATGTTTACCATCCTTATACAAAAAATATGAACCCATTATTTCCATATTTGGATATTTTTCATTAACCCTTCTTTCAGCTACTAACCGCATATTTGTTGCTTGTTTAATATGAACAACTCCACTGTGTTTGGGTCTTCTGCCTGCGACTGGTCGCTGCTTTCTCATTCCTCCTCTCCCTACTCGTGCTCTAATGATTATAATACCTTGCTTGGCTTTATATCCTAGTCTTCTTGCTCTATCTAACCTACTAGGTTTATTTATTCTGTGAATTGATAGCTCTTTTCTCCATCCAACTGCTCTTGATTTCAATTCCTCGCTATTTGTTTTCCACATTTTAGTCCAAGTCGACGCTAACTGTCTGTACATTTTAAAATATAATAAAATTCTTTCAAAAGGCTATATAAGAATTTCTTTTATTGAAAGGATACCATTCTTTTAGCTTATAAACAATAAATAATTATGAAAAGGAATGTTAAATTGAAACTATAAAATCTATTTCTATTGTGCTTCCTAATGGAAGACTTTCTACCCCAACAGCTACCCGTGAATGCTTTCCTTTTTCACCAAATAGTTTTTCCAAAAGATTTGATGCAGCGTTAACAACCGTTGGATGATCTGAAAAAGACTCGATACAGTTTATGTATGCAGATAACTTTACTATTTTTTTGATCTTATCAAGGCTTCCCAAATGATCTTTTATTAATGCCAGGGCGTTAAGAGTACAAAGTATTGCTGCGTTTTGGCCTTTTTCAAGGGTTGTGTCTTTTCCTATTTTCCCTTTATACTTTATTGTTACTGGATAGGAACTTGTATCTAAAGGAATTTGTCCAGAAACAAAGATTAGACCATTTACTTCAACCAATGGAATATAAGAACCAGAAGATTTTGGAGATGACGGCAATTCAAATCCTAATGCATATAGTTTTTCATCAATACTTATCAATAGTGGAATATGAAAAAGTTGTATTATTAAATGTATTAAACAATTAAAATAAATTAATAAAAATAATAATTTACTGCATGATAAAGCGAGTTTTATTGTCGGTAGCTATAGCATCTATAATTACTTATTTAGTTTATCTAGTTATGATTGATTCTTTGACTCGACCCTCAATTAATTATCTCTCTATCTCTAATGACACTGCTGTTTCCATCATTTTTAAAAAAGAAAACTTATCGTCTTACCATCTCAATAACATAAATTCTAAATATATCTATATAAAAGGAAATGGTGAACTCTATGAATCAAAAAAAGATACTAACTTGATAGGTAATTACGTAGGAAAAACTGCTCCTACAATTACTACTGGAAATCATTTTGGATGGGAAGTAACCTTACCGACATTAAATAAAACTTATTATGTTGATCATTTAAGAGGAGAAATTATCTCAATCAATTAACATCCTTTTTATTTATAACTTCGATTCTAAATAAGTCAAGTAATAATTATATTTGTATCTCAAAAAATTTTATCCATGCAAATAACTGGAAATATTTTAGTCTGTGACCCCATATCCAAAATAGGAATAACAATTTTAAAAAAAGCTGGCCTCAATGTAGTCGATAAACCTTCTATAACTAACTCTGAATTATTATCAGAAGTTAAAAACTATGATGTAATTGTAGTGAGAAGTAGGACCAGAATTACTAATGAAGTTATTTCAAATGCAAAAAAAGCTAAAATTATAGCTCGAGTAGGTGTAGGACTGGACAATATAGATGTCAATTCTGCTCGACAAAATAATATCGAAGTAGTAAACTCACCTGAATCTGCAATTAATGCCGTTGCTGAATTAGTTATGGGATTAATGCTTTCCTTAGCAAGAAATTTACCTTTAGCGGATCGTGAAATGAAGAAAGGGAATTGGATGAAAAAGGAACTGACTGGAATTGAATTGAGAGGAAAATATTTAGGAATAGTAGGGGTTGGAAATATCGGCAGGAACTTGGCAAGAATTGCTAGGTCACTACGTATGAATATTATAGGGTATGATATATTTCCTATTAAACAAGACTTTATAAATGAAGTAGGTATGATAACAACAGATTTTAATACCTTAGTAGCAAGTTCTGACTTTATTTCATGTCATGTTCCATCAACTCCTGATACTATGCATATGTTTAATGAATCTACTTTTTCAAATATGAAATCTACTGCTTTTTTTATCAATTCATCAAGAGGGGAAACAGTAGATGAAAACGCATTATATAATGCTTTAACAACAAAAAAAATTGCAGGAGCAGCATTGGATGTTTTTGAAGAAGAACCCGCTACTAATAAAAAATTATTGCAATTATCAAATATTATCTGTACTCCCCATATAGGAGCTCAAACTCAAGAATCTCAAGAACTAGCTTCAAATGTTATTGCAGAGAAGATTATTCAAAAATTATTGGAGAAATATAATTAAAGATAGATGATTGTATGGACCGGGTGGGATTTGAACCCACGACCACCTACGTTTCCTCTGCGTGAATGGCATGCAAGGCAGGTATTCTACCAGGCTAAACTACCGGCCCTTTAAACAAAACCTAAAATTTCTGATAATTTAAGTGTTTAATTATTGTTAGTTAATCTTTATAGATTAAAACCTAGAAGGGCTTATTCTCATAAGAATAGTAGAATTTGGTGTGATATCTAATATTCTTTTTAAATTACTGTATCTGAAATCTATCGCAAGAATTAGAGATAAATTTACTAGAAATTTATACAATAGTTGCAAAATTATCAAAAAAGTAAATATTTTAAACGTAATAGAAAAGTGGCTAGGCAGCCTATAAATGACCAATTGAATAGAAACTTTTTTAACGAACTAAGATAAATTTTTTTTAATCATCATTTTTTACTAAAACATTTAAAATTGTAACAGTATACTGATTATAATAGTAGGTTTTATTAATGTTAATTTTTTATATATATTCTACTGTTATGGACACGTATATAATAAATTCCTGAAGCAAAGAAAAAAGTAATTTTCTACAGTTATCGAAATTGTTTGTATTGTTAAATTAGATTAGATTATAGCTAGGTTAATTCTACTGAATCAATTACTATAAATTTCTATGTTTCAATTTGCGGAATTCTGGCAAAAGTGGATAGGATAATCTTATATTTAAAGAAAAACTATTCTTGTGAATGAAATGAAATATCTTTAAAGATGAATAGTTTCAAAAAGGTTATAATAGTCATAACTAAAAAATCATATTTAGAGCGTTAGATCGTATTTATAGACGTTTGTAGCATAATCAAGACATTCGACAAATGACTTGGTTAGAGGATTAAAATCGAAACCCTTTTAGGTTTTTTCTATCTAAATACAAATATGTCTATTTTCTTAAAAGATAGAGTATGGATAATGCTTTCAGAAATTTCTAAACGGGGTGTATATCCTCTTCATGGATATAAGTTGGGTATTTTTCGATTGCCAGTAAATTTAACCGAGGAATCAACAATCAGCAATATCTTCAATGAGTTAAAGAAAACAGGTTTTAAGTTAGATAGATATGCTGACCGCATATATGTAACCTACTCCTGGAAAGAACAAGAAGCAGATAATTTGCTACCTCAAATATTATCTATCCCCTTGGATATAACAATAGAAATTGTAACAGGAGAAGTTATTGATTTAATCTATCAAATTAAACCTATTGAAAAATTCGGTGATTCTTACCGGATTAAAAATTATAGACAAAAGGCGGACTTCAATGCTAAAATGGTAATTGATACCGTCATACGGAACACTTCAATTGGAGATAAATTAATTTCATATTACCAAAAAACAGAGAAATTATCACTCGAAAAAGCTATTGATAAACTCACACAATTAACTCCTCTAGCCCTTAATCCAATAACTAGAAATGTAAATCCCCCACCTCCTCCAGCTGGTGCATCAATTACATCTGAAGAAATATCTTCTGCTTCATTGAGCTCTACAAGACCTGCTCCAAATATTCCATCTACCCCTCCTGCAACCACTATGACTTCTGGAATTTCTAATACAAGTATCACTCTTACAGGAAGTGGAACGGATCATTCCAAAGTTGATGGCCCTATTGATACCTCTTTCAAATCTAAACGCCAACACGCTGGCAAATTTAAAGGTATTAATGTTTGGGGACCTGTTGATGCTCCTGGACAGTTGGG
>JAICHH010000040.1 GCA_025922715.1 Nitrososphaeraceae archaeon | reverse complement strand
TTTAGGCGACCTCATTGGTCCTTCTAATAGTCCTATTGAAGTAGGCAATTCTGGAATAACATATAATATGGTGATCTCTATGTTACCATTGACAGTACTGTCATTACCTCCTTTACATTGCTGAGAGAGTTTAATAGCATGTTCTAAAGCAACATTTGATGGTTCCGAACCATCGACTGGAACTAAAATTTTTTTATACATTAAAATTCGATATAATATAATAAATAATTGCATTTAAATATGTATATAAAAAAATATTGTAGGTTAAAAAAAGTCATAAAAGAAAGAATTTTTATATTTTGATGTTATACGAACCTCTTTGTCAGCAGTAATATATAGTGTTGTTATTAATTGTTAATTATAAAATTATTCCAAACTTTTATTGAGAAATTTGAATTCAATAATAATAACACAAATTGTTATCTAAAAGGTGATACCTATTCACTAAAATTATCTAAAATATTTTATAAGATTTTCTATTTTTTAAACAAAAAATTCAATTGCAAAATACTTAGTATCTTTGTAAATAACCACTCCAAATGAGTTTTGGAATAATTCAGCACTATATTTAGGAATTATTATTTCTCTAGATAATTTTTTAAAATAAAGAATAAAAGTATCATATGGATTATAACAAATATTGGAAATATCAAAAATCCTTATTGCTGTAGATGGTTCTAAATATAGCGACAAGGCATTTGAATATGCAATAAGTATCATTCAGAATCATAAACAACAATTACTTATAGTACATGTAATTGAGAATTTAGGTAATATAGGGTATTCTAATTTTAACCAATTAAAACAGGATAGTCAGATAATCTTGCAAAAATATATAACAAAGGCTGAGAGTAAGGGATTAAAATCTTCACTAAGAATCATAGAAGATGAAGGAAATAGTCCTGCTGAAAAAATCTTAGATATTTCAGAAAAAGAAAAAGTGGATACAATTATAGTTGGTACTAAAGGACAAAAACCATCAGAACAATTTCTCCTAGGTAGTACTTCTTATAAGGTTGCACATTATTCAAAATGTACTGTAATAATTGTAAAATAGAAATAATTATAAAAATAATCATACTCAATAAGAGACGTAACCATATATAAATAAAATAAATTAATTTCAATTTCTACTTACTAATATATCATTATTTTATTCGGACTAGATGAAAAAATCTATTAACTAATCGTATTGTATAAAGGCTATCGAAATTAACAGATTTATTATCATAATTATACTCTAAAAAAACCACAATCATAGATATAGGACTAGTTAAAAAAAGCTGGATGAATAGGTATGTCCATTTCCAAATCATTCATGTGTATGTCTTTATTAAGATAATTTAAAATAACCAGCTATTTTTTAAAGAAGGTAATTGTCTCATACGTCTTTCTCTAGCTATTCAAAAGTTAACAGAATATCGCCTAAATTTACGGATTGATTTTTAACAATTTTAATACTTTTTATTGTTCCTTTCCTTGGTGATCTTATTTGATTTTGCATTTTCATTGCTTCTAACTCTAGGAGAATCTGATCAATGTTAACCCAATCTCCTTCATTTACTAAAATCTTTATAATTTTTCCATTCATAGGTGTCTTTATTTCCTTTACTAATGAATAAATTGAACTTTCCTTAGAAACTAAATATAACATTCCATTTATAATCACCGTCGAAGGGTCACCTTCTTCGATAAAATCAATGTTAAAAGTATTTCCTTCAATTGTAAGTTTATCATCACTTAAATTTACGTCTATCTCTTTTCCATCAACTGTTATGATCTCACCGTTGACCTCAATGTCATAAATAGTATCGTTAACTTGTATTTTCGTATTACTATCCCCATACTGATAGATTTCTCTCAATATTATATTTAGAAATCCAATCTAATCTATTTTTCAGCCATTTGTCTTGGCTATATTTTTCATCAGTTTTTAAATATTGAAGTTTCTTTGGTATCTCAGCAAAAATAGCAGCTGCAATCTCTCCTTTTTTCTCTGAAAAAGTTTTTATGTTGTCTATAAAAGAGGTATCATATTTTCCATCAACAAAACGTTTATCATTCATAGCTGATATATGGAATGGTATCGTTGATGGAATTCCGGAAATCCTAAATGATAAAAGAGCGTTCTTCATTCTTTCAATTACCTCATTTCTACTATGACCAAAGCATATTAATTTTGAAATAAGTGAATCATAAAAAATAGGTATGGAATATCCTGAATATAATGCGGTATCTACTCTAATATTTGTTCCTTCTGGAGGAATAAATTTTTTAACAGTTCCTGGATAAGGAACAAAGCTTAAAGGATGTTCTGCATTTATTCTACACTCTATAGCATGTCCTGTAAAATTTATATCCTTTTGATTTATTAATAGTCCATCGCCTCTTGCTATATGAATTTGTTGTTCTACTATATCTATTCCAGTAACTACTTCGGTAATTGGATGTTCTACTTGAATTCTTGCGTTGACCTCCATAAAATAGAACTCACCATTTTTAAATAGGAATTCTACTGTTCCTGCATTATCGTATTCCATTTCCTTTATTATATTCTTAGCAATATCGGTTATCTGATTTCGTTTCTCCTGTGATAACGCAGGAGAAGGTGTCTCCTCAATTAGTTTTTGATTACGTCGTTGAATAGAGCACTCTCTTTCTCCTAGATGTACAAGGTTTGAATTGTCTGATAGTATTTGTACTTCAATATGTCTAGGGTTTTCAATATATTTTTCAATATAAATCCTATTTGAACCAAAACTTAGTACAGATTCATTTTTAGAAGACAAAAATGCTTGTTTTAACTCATCAATTGCTTTGACTATTCTTAATCCTCTTCCTCCTCCTCCTTCTACTGCCTTTAATATTACTGGAAATCCTATATTTTCAGATAAAGCCAAAGCATCGATTTCATTTGATACCTCTCTCCCCTCAATCACTGGAGCAACCTTTGACGCTATTTTTTTTGCTTTTACTTTGTCTCCTGTCAAGCCCATCGCTTCTGTTGAAGGACCTATAAAAATAATTCCTTCTCTTCTGCAAATCTTTGCAAAATTCTGATTCTCCGAAAGAAATCCATAGCCAGGATGAATTGAATTACAATCTAATTTTTTAGCAGCATCAATAATTTTTGCAATATCAAGATAACTTTCCTGTGGAAGCCGACCTCCTATATTAATTGCATCTTTACAATGTTTTAGATGTAGAGAATTTTGGTCTGCGTCAGAGTAAATGCCGCATGGGATTAAATTCAGTTTTTTGCAAGTTTGGGCAATTCTTATTGCGATCTCTCCCCTGTTAGCAATTAGAATTTTTTGCAATGTGGAAATATGAGGTCTTAAACTTAAATTCTTTTAGACTATGAGTAAGAGTGAGGAAATAAGAGAAAATAGTTTGAGAGGATAATAAATAATTGATGGGAGTCATAATTTAATCAACAAATATTTCATCAAGATAGTGGTATAAAATTTTGTCTTGAAAAGACAATGAGTGGAGTTTTGTATGTAGGCTGGTTGATTTAATTTAATAAAGTTTATTTATAAAAATAAGATCTGTAAAATATAGAACATTTAATTACAAAAAAGTCTTTTATTCATATACAAGACTTATTTAATAGAGGATCTTAAACAATTCTTATGTCAAGCCATCAATTATTTTCAAAAATCCTTGTTCCTATAGATGGATCAGAACCCTCTTTTCATGCAGCTCAAGTCGCTATTAACATTGCTAATAAATTTAATTCAGAAATTATTGTTCTTTATGTAGTAGTCTCTCCTTCTAAATCTGAATATGCTAATCTGACAGGCCTTGTAACACCTAAACAAATTGATAGGATTATCGATAATGCAAAAAACGAGTCTACAAATTGGTTCAAGAAAATAGAAGATAAGGTGAAGGAGGAGAATCCAAATATCAAAATATCTATGAAAGTTATATTAACAGGAGTTGCTGTGTATGGTGAGATAATACAATATGCCCAACAAGAAAGTATTGATTTAATAGTAATAGGGACAAGAGGTAGATCAGGAATTAAAAAACTATTATTAGGGAGTACTGCTTCTGGGGTAGTCACATATGCAAATTGTCCTGTTTTAGTTACAAAATAGATATTTTGAATAATTATATTAATATATCTATCTGAATTGTAATACTGTGCTATACCAGATCATCAGCTTGATAAACAATTTGAAAACATATTCTTCAACTAATGAGTAATAATGTTACAATAATATATTGTAGATATAAAATATATATTGATAGAGAACATTCAAAAAATTAATTAGTCTTGAATTTATTTTTTAAAAGAAATATTTAACTTTGCTATAACAATATATTTATTGAATAGTAAAGTTTAATTCCATTCTAAATATTTATAAAGATGGTAAAATTCATACTGGTATATTACCATGCTTCCTTTTAGGACCTTCTTCTCTTTTTCTATATATTGATTTAAAAGCAGAAATTAATCTTCTTCTCGTTTCTTTTGGTTCTATAACATCGTCAATATATCCTTTTGAAGCCGCAATGTATGGGTTTGAAAATTTTTTTCTATATTGTTGTACTAATTCTATTTTTTTTTCATTAGGCGTGATGGAAGTAGCAATTTCTGTTTTGAATATTATATTACATGCTCCTTCAGGACCCATAACTGCTATCTCTGCGCTTGGCCAAGCAAAATTATAGTCAGCTCCAATATGTTTACTGTTCATTACGTCATATGCCCCACCATATGCTTTTCTCGTAATTACAGTGAGTTTGGGTACAGTTGCCTCAGAAAATGCATAGAGAAGTTTTGCTCCATGTCTAATAATGCCTCCCCATTCCTGATTTGTACCAGGTAAAAAACCAGGTACATCTACCAGGGCGATTAAAGGAATATTAAAACAATCGCAAAATCTTACGAATCTAGTTGCCTTGTCACAAGAATTGATATCTAAAACTCCGGCTAATACTTCTGGATTATTGGCCACTATTCCTATTGAATTTCCATCGAGCCTTGCAAAACCTATTATTATATTTCTTGCCCAATATTTCTGAACTTCCAAAAAATCACCATTATCTATAAATTTTTTAATGAGCAATTCCATATCATATGGTTTAGTAGGACTAGAGGGAAGAATATAATTTAGCTCCTCATTTTCTCTTGTAGGGTTGTCTTTAGTATCTATTCGTGGGGGATTTTCCAAGTTATTGGAGGGAATATATGATAAAAGGTTATGTAGTATTTTAAAGCATTCTTGTTCATCTTCTCCTAAAAAATGTGCAACACCGCTCTTTTCATTATGAATTTGTGCACCGCCTAAATCATCAAAACTCACATTTTCATTAGTTACCTCTTTAACAACTTCAGGTCCTGTTACAAACATAAATGATGATCTATTCATAATTATAAAATCCGTTATTGCTGGAGAGTAGACAGCTCCACCAGCACAGGGACCCATAATAAGAGAGATTTGTGGAACAACACCAGAGGCTTTTACGTTTCTATGAAAAATATCAGCGTAACCTGCAAGACTCGCTACTCCTTCTTGAATCCTAGCTCCGCCTGAATCATTTATTCCTATTATTGGAACTCCTTGTTTTAATGCTAAATCCATAATTTTACATACTTTATGCGCAAATGACAAACTTAAAGATCCACCGAATACTGTAAAATCATGGGAAAAAGCATAAGCCAATCTACTATTAATTAAACCATATCCTGTAACAACTCCATCTCCTAGAAACTTTTTACTATCCATTCCAAAATCAAAACACTCGTGTGTAACAAAAGGATCAATTTCTACAAATGATTCTGAATCAAATAATGAATTCATTCGCTCAAATGCATTCAATTTGCCTTTTTGTTTTCGTTGTTTCTGCTTTTCAATTCCTCCACCTAGCCTATGTACTTTCTTATTTTTCTCCAGTTCTTCTAAACTCATATCATAATAGAATAAATATAAAATGATAAAAAGTTTAATCTAATGTTCTCGTAGTAAACTCATGATTATTATTGTCTCCAAATGGTAATTGCCCTCAAATCCAAATAATACTATATTATTTGTTTGTTTGTTTGTTTCCAAATTTTAAACCTTTTTTATATGATTGATCGCATCCATTGAGTAGAGGTTAAGAATTGGAAGGAATTTTTACATCTGTTTGTAAACTGACAATATTTAAATAAAATACAAAAAATTTAATATTGAATATAGCTTTTAAGAGATAACACTAATAATGATAATTATCTCTTTGACTATTGTATATGTACCATTATGTATATGTTACCATTATAATATAAATATTATTCAAAGTATGAATTAATATTAATATTATATATATTCAATCAGGAACTTTAAAATAATTTTAAATATCTTCTTGCAAGTCTCAAATGTTTTTTTGCTTCTCTTTCAAATGGAATTTTCTTTTTAGCATTCATTTTAACTTCTCTTGCACGAAAGAGTGATACCTTAGTTCTAACACATGCCTTGTAACACATCATAAAATAGACCAGATTAATAATATTTTTATCATTACTAGTTTTAATATATTGTGAAACGAAATATTCTCGTAAGTCTGTTTGTTGATGATAATCAAGATCCATTGCTAGATGTGCTACATCTTCTACGACATCAGCATACCTTAAAGAATCATTAAATTCTATTCTATCATATAAGTAAAACCTATTCCCAATAATGAAAATATTCTTTAAATATAGATCTCCGTGAATGTCACGGATTTTCGATTCTTTTATACGAAGATTAAATAAATGATAATTATCTTTTAAAAATGAATTCAATTTAAATTCAAAGATCGGATCAATTTGTCTAAGTTTGGAAAGTGTTTCGAAATTCTCATCAAATTTTTTTTTCATAAGTCGTGGAAGAGCAAATTTTGAAATTTTGTTATTTGTTACAGCATTATTATGAAATTTTACAAGAACACCTACTAAGGACTTTATTGTTTTTTTATTTATGCTTTCTGATTTAAGTAAATTGTCCATCCTAAACCTTTGTGGAATTTCTATCATTTTAACAGCATATTCTAAAGGTTTTCCTTTTTCCTCCAAGTCAGCAAATCTAATAATACCATTTTGGTGAATGATTTTTACAACACTTTGATACATATCTCCACACAATGGTCTGTTTAACTTGTATTCCTTTTCACAGTATTTTTTTCTCAAGCCCAGTGTGGAAAAATCGAGAACTTTACCAAATTTTACTTCTTTCTTAATTTTATAGACGAATGACCCTGTAAGTAATACCCATGAAATATGAGTCTCTAATACTTTAATCCTATTTACAGAATGAGAATAAGCAGTACTTTTTTTTAACTGAATGATGATATTTTGTTGATCAAAGTTCATGATTTTGTAATCTATTTACAACTTCTGCTATAGTCTTCTTTAAAGATTGACTTGTATCTATTGTTATATGTTTTTCTTTAATTGGTTCATAAATTTTTCTTATCATTTTATAGGTAGATATATCTGCGTCGGAATAATCGTTTTTTCTTTCTGTTAGTCTGGAAATAACTAATTCTTCAGGACAAATGCATTCAATAATCTTATATTGGTCACTTCTTAAGTTCAATCTTGTTTTAACATCTTCTCTAGATTTTTGATTATAAAAGGTAGCATCAAGAATACAATTTACTTTAGCATTATGAAGATATTTAGCTATCAATATGAATATTTTATAAATTGTTCTTTTTTCTTCTTCTCCATAATTTGGTTTGTCAATGAATTCCTTTCTAATTTTATCTGTGGACAACACTACAGCATTAATCAAAGGGGCAAGTTCATGAGCTACTGTGGTTTTCCCAACCCCAGGATAACCACAAATTAATATAATCAATTTAGAAGAAATTATGTTTTACTAGATTTATTATGTTATTCTTCCCAGTACTTTCCATATCTGATCATAGCTTTTGAAATATAATTATTCTCTTTATTTTTTTCATGAAAGTATTTAATTATATCTGTTATAGTTACGATTCCAGATAATGTCTTACCTTTAACCACAGGTAATCGCCTAATTTTATTTTTGACCATTTTTACGGATACATCATATACATAAGTATTTGTCTCAATAGTAATTAATGGCTTGGACATAATTTCTTTTGCTTTCGTATGTTTGGGATCTTTATTATCCGATATTACTCTTCTCACAATATCTCTTTCAGTTATTATTCCAATAGGATAGTTTTGTTCATCTTGATTGATAATTATGATTGAACCTACTTTTCTTTCTTTCATTAAATTGGATATCATGAAAATAGTGTCGGAAGAATTAGCCACTACTAACGGAAGAGGAGTCATAATTGTATCAATTAATATCGTTTCGGCCTCTTTTTCGTTAATGTTAATCAAATTATTATTAACAATATTATAGATTCTCTATTAAGTATTACTATCTGTTCAATAGCATAGAGAGAGAGAATGAATTCTGCTTAACTATATGTAACCACTATGTAACAATAATATTAAATATATTTTAATTCTATCTACTTCATAGCATTCTCAACGTACACAACAGTTAATATCTGTTTAAAATTTTAATACATTTCATCTAAAATGCTATTCAGCTAGTATATTTAGTAAACATTTAAAATATTTTACAGTTGGAAACCAATCTCTATTTACTTCAATATCGTTATCATTAAAATATTCTGTTTCGTATATTCTTTGAAATTATTTATATGTATAAATTTAGAGATTTTATATAAATGGCTTTATAAAATTAAGACTAAAATTAAAAAATTAAAAGGAATTAGCATATAAGATCTTCAAATAATATACATATAATAATGCTTGGTCATATAATTGTAAAAGTTTAGATTTAGAATAGGAAATGAAAGTCTTCTCGATATATTTAGCATTATCGGCAAATGTTTTACTGTTAGATTTAATATAAAAAGTTATGTTATAAAGCTTGGTAATCAATACCTAAATATCACTGAAGTTTAACTAAGACAAATTGGAAAATTCATCAAAAGACAATACTTCTAATAATGAACCTAAAAATACTTCCTCTGTACATAATTGTTCTGATTTAGCTGTTATTGTATGTACCAAAAATTCTGGAAGTACAATTAAGAATCTCTTGTTAAATATAAAACAGAGTTATTTTAAACCGGATATTATAGTAGTTGATGGTTTTTCTACTGATGATACAGTTAAAATTACAAATAATGTGGGAGGAGTTAGGATAATTCAACAATCTTTGAAAAAATACCCCGGTAAAGGAATCGCTATGAAGACTGGTTTGATGGAGGCAATAAATTTTAATACTAATTCTAATAACTTGGTCAATACTTACAGAGCTATACTTTTTTTGGATGCTGATATAAAAAATATTACGCCCGAGTGGATTGATGATTTGGCAAAGCCTGTACTGGAAGGCGGAGGCTTTGATATGACTAGAGGATTCTATCAAAGACATCCTAGGGATGCTGCTGTGACAAAACTTATTGCAAAACCTATGTTACGGATTTTCTTTCCTGAACTATCTCATTTTGAACAACCACTAAGCGGAGAGGTTTGCTCCAATATTTCACTGTGGAAAAAAATGTTAAAGAGTGGTCCTCCTGATGGCTGGGGAATAGACGTTTGGTTTCTAATTGAAGCAATAATTTCTGGTTCTAGAATTAAAGAAGTTTATCTTGGAAATAAAGATCATTCTTCGTTTGATGACTATAAAGATGATGTTGGTATACTCAGTAAAATGGCAGAGCAGGTTTCATTTACTATTATAAAAGAAGCAATAAAATATCAGAGATTTGAAGCCTTTAAAAATATAGAAATATAAACTAAATAAAAATAATAATTATTAAAATAAAACGAGCTAGAAAAAATAATAGATTACAAAGATGAACTCCTAAAAATCCTATTGCTAGGTATTCTTATAACCAAAATTTATAATAATAAACCCTAGGAATTGTAAAAAAGAAGCTTCGTATTTTTAGATGATATTTTAACAAATTTTGATATTAAAATGCTAAATATACGACACCCTAATATAGAACAAATTAGTAATAATTTATAACATGAGCTTTCCAAGTGACATAGATCCATACAATTTCTTCAGAAATTTGTTTGGAGGTAGTGGAGGACGCAGAAGACGTGAAGGAAGAGGATTTGGAAGTGGATGGAATTTTGATGATATATTTAGAGAATTTGATGATATGCGAAGAGAAACAGAAAGAATGTTTTCAGAGCAGTTTAAAAATATTGAAAATCAAGTACCAAAAGACCTAATTAAAGAATATGAAACACCAGAAGGTGGAAAAGTTAGACAAGTAGGTCCAATAGTATATGGCTATTCGATGACCATAGGTCCTGACGGAAAACCAAAAATAAGAGAGTTTGGTAACATAAAATCTCCTATTGGTGGCATGGGTTCATTTGAACAACCATCACTTTCAGCTGAACGAGAACCGTTAATAGATATCTCAACAACAGATAATGAAGTAAAAATTGTAGCAGAGATGCCTGGAATAGGTAAAGACAAGATCACAGTTAATGCCTATGATAAATATGTAGAAATAAAAAGTGAAGATCCTAATAGGAAATATCACAAAAAAATAGAGGTTCCTGAAGATATTGATATAGAGAGTGCACGATCAAATTATAACAATGGAGTTCTTGAAATAACCTTCAAAAAGAAAGAAGAACAAAAACCACAAGGTAGACAAATAAATATAGAATAATTTTAGGTTAATAAATTATTAACCTTTTTTTAACCATTTTTCTTTTTCGAATTCCAATAATAATTATAAGTATTTATTTTTAAAACAAATTTATTATTCAAAAAATTTAAAAAGTAATAAATCTTTTGATCGGTAGTATCAGGCTATTCATATGGCCTTACATAGGAAATCTACATAACAGGATACAATCTATTGTAGTTATATACAATGATACAAGATAGAAAAATTATTTTACTCTGCAATTCAAAAAATAGCTGTAATGAATATATATGCATTATTGAATAATTATATGAATAAATTTTTTAAACAGTAATTAAATACTACTTCAAATAACAATTAGGCTGACTTTGACTATATTCAAGAGATATTCAAAAAATCCTATTCTTACTCCCAATAAAAATAATTGGTGGGAATCTAAGGCAGTCTTTAATTGTAGTGCGTCTTACGATGGGAGGAATATTAATATGTTATATAGAGCAATTGGAGAATATGATCATTATATTTCCAGAATAGGTTATGCCAGTAGCAGTGACGGTTTTAATTTTAGTAGACGTAATAATCCTGCAATTTTTCCAACAGAAGAGTACGAAATATATGGAATGGAAGATCCACGTGCAACACAGATAGGCGACAAAATTTTTATTACATATGTAGTTCTCTCTGATTATGTAAAAAGTTATCCTAAAATTTTTTCTGCTTTAGCAGTAACAAAAGACTATATTAAATTTAAGAAAGTAGGTATAATCACTAAAAATTTTCATTATAACAAAGGGATAACATTTTTTCCAGAAAAATTTAAGCTAGATTATAATTTATTCAATATTACTAATAATAATAATAATAATACGAATACGAATACTGATACTTATTATCTCCTTCTACATAGACCGGATATTAGTACTGATCTTAATCTTAAAACAATAGGACGTGATATCTGGTTAAGTCTAACTAATTCACTATTTATAATAAATAATTCTATAATACTTTTAAAACCAGAACAAGATTGGGAGAATCTCAAAATTGGCACAGGTCCGTCACCTATTAAAACACGAAAGGGATGGCTCTTATTTTATCATGGTGTAAGCATAGATAGAATTTACCGCGTTGGCGCAGCACTTTTAGACCTTAAAGATCCAAGGCGAGTCATTGCAAGAACAAAACACCCTCTGTTAGGACCAGTAGAAAAGTACGAGAAGATAGGCGATGTTAATAATGTGGTTTTTCCAACTGGTGCAGTAGTAATTGATAAAAAACTTTTACTGTATTATGGCGGAGCCGATAAGGTGTGTTGTATAGCTAGCGCCAATCTTGATGAACTAATTGAATATATTATAAAAGATACAATGAGTGATTAGTGATGAATAATATATTCCTAGCTCAAGGGATATTATATACCTGAGGTTAAGTCATATACTATTTAAAAGTTTTAATGCAATAATCATTCCCGAAATTACAGATCAATTATAATGAAACTAGTAATACTTTAAACATACAAGAATTACCGATGAAATTAGAAAATTAGTTAACTGAAAATTGTTGCAAACAACCAATGCAATACAATATACTTGCTAATTACTATACACCTTTGAAAATAAAAAGACAATTGTTTATTTATTGCAAACCTAAAATTAATCCCAATATAACAGAATATCTCTTCAGAGAGACAAACTAACATTGATGATGTGAAATAATGAACTGAACTAGAATTTTGTTATATTTAGATCACTGACTTTAGTATTAAATTGATATGATTTTAAATCTAGATACTTAATTATTAATTATAATAGCCGTCGCATCCTATCCTCCTAAATATTTTTATTCTTTTACCAATTGAGTAGTTTATTAATTTTATTTCTTGTTTTCAAAATATTTTAATGTTTAATCTATTTCATATAATATTATAAATAAAGTTGTCTGAATTAGACCAATTCTCCAATAATGCTTCTTTGAGTACTGACTTTTATGAATTAACTATGGCATCTGCATATTTTTCTGCAAATCAAAGTGATAAACTCGCAACTTTTGAAATGTTTGTAAGGACACTTCCAAAGAATAGAAACTATTTAGTCGCAGCAGGATTAAAACAGGTTATAGAGTTTCTTTTAAATCTAAAATTTAAACCTGAACATATTACCTTTTTAAAAAGTAACGATATTTTCAAAAGAACAGATGATAAATTTTTTGATTATCTTTTAACTTTAAAGTTTTCAGGTAATATGTGGGCAGTACCTGAGGGATCTATAATTTTTGCCAATGAACCTTTACTACGAATAGAAGCACCAATAGTGGAGGCACAACTAGTCGAAACTTTTATTTTATCACTAATAAATTTTCAAACTCTCATTGCTTCCAAAGCATCACGAATAGTTAATGCTGCTGCGGGAACGCCAGTAATAGAATTTGGTTTTAGAAGAGCTCATGGACCACTTGCAGCATTTTTAGCTAGTAGATCCAGTTTCATAGCTGGGTGTGCAGGAACCTCCAATACATTAGCATCATACAAGTTTGGAATTCCATGCAGTGGAACCATGGCACATTCATTTATTATGAGCTTTAATCAGGAAGAATTAGCATTTAAAGAATTTATAAAAATATTTCCTGATGGATTTTTATTAATAGACACATATGACAGTATCAAAGCAGTAAAGAAAATAATCCAAAATAAAATAAAATGTAAAGGATTAAGAATAGATAGTGGGGATCTTTTGAATTTGAGTAAAGATATAAGAAAATTACTTGATAAAGAAGGGTATAATTCAACTAAGATTATGGTAACAGGAGATTTAAATGAATATATAATAAGAGATCTGAAAAACAAAAAAGCTCCAATAGATTGTTTTGGGGTAGGAACAGAATTAACAACGTCAAGGGATGAACCGAGTTTAACTGGAGTCTATAAATTGGTAG
>JAICHH010000039.1 GCA_025922715.1 Nitrososphaeraceae archaeon | reverse complement strand
TAAACTCATTTATATTCTTGATCTATGTAAAAAAGAAAAATTAGATACTTCTGCAACTAAAAACCCCAATGTATTATTAAATGATAGCATGAGTTCTCAAATTTTAATATTCTCACATTATAGAGATACTGCAACTCATATCGTAGATGAATTGAACAAAACGGGAATTAAATCATTTAGATTTGTTGGTCAATCTACTAGAGATAATGATATTGGAATGAATCAAAATGAGCAATCTGTTATTTTGGATTCATTTAGAAAAAAAGAATTTAATGTACTTGTTGCAACATCAATAGCAGAAGAAGGTTTAGATATTCCTGAAGTTAAATTAGTTATATTTTATGAACCAGTAGCAAGTGAAATTAGACACATACAAAGAAAAGGTAGGACTGGAAGAAAATCAAGTGGAAACGTAATAATCCTAGCCGCAAAAGATACTGTAGATATGCGTATTTTATTTGCAAGTAAGAGACGAATGGAAAAAATGAAAACAATTTTTACCTCAATGAAAACAATTTTAAATCCAATTTCACGAGTCCCGATACCATATAATCGTCTCACGGAATTAGAACTAGCAGATCTTGATAAGAACTTAAACCTAGAACAAAAAAAATTAAATGAAAAAGAATTAAAATATGAAGATAATGAAAGGAAAGTAATTGAAAAAATTAAGGTTAAAAATGCAATTATAGATAAAGTTCCAAAGTTTCAAATTGGAATGATAACAAAAACTGAGGATAATTTAATAGAAAAGGCATATAGACATATTTATAATTTTTTAATAGATGAAAGGAATAATAAAAATTCATTCGACTTATCCTATTTTCATGATAAATTTACATTTGATACACATATTATATTACAAGCCCTAAAGAAATTAGAGAAGCAACAAGTAATCAAAATAAAAAATAATAGATCAATAACTTTAAATCGATTATCAAATAAATCAACAGGAAGAGAATATAATATTTATGTGGAAAAAATTTTACCTGGTAAAGCATATGTTCTAGTAAACGAAAAGTGGTATGCATTGCTAAACTATTATGATTATGAGGGACCAAGAAATCTTTTAAAGAAGGGATCAGAATTTAAAGCTATTGCAGAATTATATACTAATGGAAATGACTTTTGCATTAGAATAAAGGAAATAATCCTTTAATTAAACTCATCTGACCAGTTTTAGGACATTTATTCGTTTAATCTTATGAAGAGATTATACCTTTAAATTCATCAGATATATTCGTTTGTGTTAGATTAGATCCTATACCTGTCATTTCTACTTTTAGAATATAAGTTCCATCAGGAAAATTATCTCTTATATGATAAGCACCTATAATAGGGTCACTAAAATCGGGACCATAGACTAGAGGTTCATCCAAATCACTAGATAAAAGTTCGAATTGAAGATCGTTACCTCTAGCAAAAAAAGATTTTGAAAAAATTTCTTTTTTAAGTTCATTATTGTATATATCTATATTGTATGTTATGGGTGTCTTTTTATCTGTATTTACTGATAAAGGTTCTATATTAAACAAAATTCTATCAATTTCGGTAGTGTTAAAACTCCAATCATATGGAGAATTATCTTCAAATCCCATATTTGTACCAGTCGTAAGCTTAAAATTTTTTCCTTGTTTGTTAGAATCACTTGCATAGACTGATCCTATCATCCATGGATGAATTTCACAGTGATACAAAAATTTACCTGGCTGATTAAACGTATATTGAAAAGAGGATAAATAAGAAAGAATCCCAGAATTAAAAAGTTTTCCACTATCAGATGAGCCAGCCCCCCCACTTGTAACAGTATGAATTTGTTCTGGATCATCATCAAACCATGCAACAGTTGTTCCTACGGGTATTGCTATATTTAATGGATAAAAGTGTTGGAATTTATAACTTATTCCAGAACCAGTAGTGATATCTATAACATATGTAGGTAATAATTTATTAGGAGTTGTGATTGGCATCATTCCTAATTCTCCTGCGATACTTGGAATATTACAATATAAAATAATAATACTAATAATTAATAATAATGATAATGATAAAAATTTTAACATTATATTATTATGCATGATATACTATAAATAATTTTAGATTTGTATTGCAATATTTTTATTTAAATGACTTATTAGATATCAACTATTTAATGATTAAATTATCTTGTATTCTTCTGAAATAATTAAAAAGGAGATGCAATTTGAAAATAATATGATTATAGATCTAAGTCAGTCGATAAACTCGAATATTAAACTTTATCCTGGATCTCCAAATGTTTATTTTTTAAAATGGTCTAAATATAGTATTGACGGCTATGATTCAGAAGCAATATTTTTAAGCACACATACTGGAACTCATATAGATGCTCCTTCTCATTTTATTGAAGGGGCTGCGCCCATAGATAATATTGATGTAAATAGATTTGTCATGAAGAATGTTCATTTGTTAAAAATTTTTAAATCATCTAATCAACTTATTACAATAGAAGATATAATCAACAGTGATATAGATATCAAAGAAAATGATTCTATTGTTTTTTCTACTGGCTGGGAACATAATTATAATTCCGATAATTATATAAATGCAAATCCTGGTCTCTCTCCAGAGGCAGCTATTTACCTATCTAATAAAAAAATTAATGCTGTAGCAATTGATAGCCCTAGTATCGATTCAGCAATGGAATCAGAATTTCCTGTCCATAAAATACTTTTAAAAAATGATATAATAATAATAGAAAATATATGTAATTTAGCTCAAATAGATAAAAAAAAATTTAAGTTAATAGCAATTCCGCTCAAATTGCTTGGAGCATCGGGATCTCCTGTTAGAGCTCTCGCTATAATCTAATGTTTATAATAAATAATAATTACAAAAGTCATAAACACATTATTATTAGTATTAACAATTAGAATCATCAAGTAAAAAATATCTAATGATTTATAAAATATTAAATTTTATTGTGTTAAGGTGATATGGAGATTTGCCTACAAATTGGCTTACTTGGGCTCGTGGTAATGATAAATTAATCCTTGGGGCTTTAGAAAAACAAGGATCTATTTTAGTTGAAGCAACATCCTTATTGATAGAACTTTTATCCGACTATGAAAAATCTCTTTCTGAAAATAAAGAGAAGATAAAAGCTCTTGAAGTGAAAGGAGATAGTATTACTCATGAGTTATTTACAACTTTATCGCAGACATTTGTTACTCCATTAGATCGAGAAGATCTATCCGGGTTGACTAGTACAATAGATCAAGTTTTAGATTATGTAGATGGTACTGCGGATAGATTTGTACTATTTAAAATTAAAAAACCTATGTTCTATATGTTAGATCTTGCTAAGATTTTACATTTATGTTCCCAAGAAATACATGACGTGTTAATAAAATTACAATCATCAAAAAAAAATGGAAACTTCATAGAACACTGTCACAAAATTAAAAAATATGAACGTGAAGCGGATCATCTTTATAGAAAAGCTATAGCGGAATTATTTGAAACCAATGATGCAGTACAAATACTTAAGAATTATGAAATTTATCAAAATCTAGAATCTTCCATAGATAGATGTATGGATGTGGCAGATATAGTGGAAGATATAGTTCTAAAATATGGATAATTGTTCTTTGTAGGAATGATGTTAAACTGGAACCAATACCGTTAATTATAACAGGAATAATTGCAGCTCTTTTTTTTGATTTCGTAAATGGTTTTCATGATGCAGCTAATGCAATAGCAACTGTTGTAGGAACGAGAGTTTTAAAACCAATTCAAGCAGTAGGTATGGCGGCTCTAGCTAATTTTATCGGTCCGTTTGTTTTGGGTACTGCTATCGCAGCGACTGTAGGTAAGGGAATTATACAACCTAATTTTTCAACTGCTGAAGTTATTTTAGCTGGACTAGTCGGAGCAATCGTATGGGATTTACTTACTTGGTATTTTGGTTTACCGTCGTCTAGTAGTCATGCGCTTATTGGTGGATTAATTGGTTCTGCATTAATTTTTGGTGGTTTGGAAGCAATAGTTTTTGGAGGTGTTCAAAAAGTGTTAGCATTTCTTGTAGTTTCTCCTGTTCTTGGATTTGTTATTGCTTTAGCATTTGGAATATTGTTAATATATTTTCTGAAAAAATACCACCCAGGAAAAATAAATCGAGTTTTTGGTAAATTACAGATAGCATCAGCTGCATTTTTCTCTCTTACACATGGAGCAAATGATGGACAAAAAACTATGGGAGTAATCACTGCTTTACTAATATCTGGTGGTTTGTTAGATACAGAAAATTTTGAAGTTCCATTTTGGGTAATTCTTTCAGCTTCTATAGCCATAGCTTTTGGAACATTTTTGGGGGGATGGCGAATAGTAAAAACAATGGCTTTTCGTATTACCGAATTGAAACCATATCAAGGCTTTTGCGCAGAAACTGGTGGTGGAGTAATATTAACTGCCATGGCATGGTTGGGAATTCCCGTTAGTACAACTCATGCCATAGCAGGGGCTATAATGGGCGTAGGTACTACAAGAAGACTTTCTGCGGTAAGGTGGGGTATAGGAAGAAAAATAATTTACGCTTGGATTATTACAATACCTGCTAGTGCCGGAATCAGCGCGTTGGTTTTGTTATTATTCAAGTTATTAGGGCTTTAACGGATTTACTCCTTATATCATTACTATACCAATGATCATACTAATGAACTTATGACAGAATCTTGATATTGTGGTTTATTTATAAAATATATATATTGATTTTAAATAATATGTAGATTGCTATATTAACATATCATATAAAAGGAATTTAGATACAAAAAGTAGAATGAATATATATTAATATATGGCAACAAAAAAAGTAATACTAACGTATAATATATATTAAATCAGATAAAAAGGTAAGAAATGATATTCTAAATTAGAGATATTAATTGAATTATCTCAATAATTGATAAAGAAATCTTTAATAAGATATAATTAATAACTTATTTTTTGAAATAACAATCATTACATTTATTAGAAGAATAGACAGCTCCATTTCTTCCACATATGATACATTTCTTTTCCGTATCAACTGTCAAGTCAATCGATTTAATTTTCTGTAAGCAAATGCCGCATATTGGTGCTTCCATTGGATGATTAGATATGAATCCGTCCCCGCATTGATTACATTTCAAACTATAGATTTTTCCTTTTGGCTTCCATGTCTTTCTTCTGATCCAATTTAAAATCAATTCTTTACCTACTTCACTTAGAATTTTAAGATAATTAAATTTTTGCCTCTAAAATAATTTAAATAATATATTAAAAGCTTATAATATTTATAAAAAAAAGCTATATTAAAAAAGAAATATAGTTTAAACAAATTTAAATATAAATTTATGCTAAGTTTATAATAGAATTTTTCAAAACTTATTGATTAGTTATTGATAAAAATTATTTAGATATAATCTAATAGTTGTAAAATATATATCAGATGAGTCAAAATCAAAAGAATATCCTATGATAATTCTCGAACTTGATTATAATGTATATTTTACTTTTTTATATATTATTTTGGTAAATATCTAGCCGCTACATATACTGGAATATGAATAGTAAATTTATCTAATTCTGAATCATAAATTGTATAAGTAGAGCTTAAATCAATATTCTCATAATTTAGATCAAACATTTCATTATTTACATTAACATTCTTTGCTTGCATAATAGGAAACTCTATTCTCAATTTATCTTTATTCTCTTCATCGATTGTGCTTGATTCTGTTCTTACTTTTATATCTGTAGCAAAAATATCAAAACCTAATAAATTATATTCTAAAATTGGAATTAAATATTCCATTGGCTCATTTTTATTTAATATAGAGTTCTTGATAGTATCATTTAGAAAGATTTGATCGGCGTTAATATCTATAGTATATTCCAAACTATTGGCTAAATCGATAATTTTATTTTTTAAATTCTTAAATATATTTTCAAAAACGTTAGTATTATAAGAGTTTTGACCATATACAAACAATGTATTATTTGTAACTATTATTATTAAAACAAATAAAGAAATTACAACCTTAATTTTCATATTTTATAAATATTAATTTAAAAATTTATAATCTCATATATTCTTTGATTTTGGTTCAACTATTACAAAATCTTGTGCTTGCTCATAGTTGAATATCCTTTTTATTTATATAAGGAAATAATGCCATAAAAATTAAGCGAATGAGAGGTTTCATCTAATCCCATAGATAAAAACACTAAATGGAATAAAATTCACAAATAGCATGTTTATGCTTTTTATTCTTGGTTCTGTGGACTTGATTTCTACAGCGGGTGAAACAATGATAATACCTGCAATTCCTGATATTATTAATGAATTCAATATTACATATTCTGATTCATCTTGGATATTGAGCTCATATTTAATCGCAGGAGCAGTAATGACACCTGTTGCATCAAAATTGTCTATCATTTTTGGAAAAAAAGAAATTCTTTTGACTTTGATGATATTATATGTAATTGGGACATTATTGGCAGGATTTGCTATGAATTTTTCCTTTTTGATTGTTGCAAGAGTGATTCAAGGCTTAGGACTTGCAATGTTCCCACTAGCCTTCAGTATCATACAAACTGTTTTTCCAAAAGAATCGCTTGCCATAGTTCAAGGAATAATCATTGCTCTTTTTCCTCAGGATCTGTAGTTGGTCTAGTAATTGGAGGATATGCGATAGATAATTTTGGATGGTAAACTATTTTTTTGTATTTGTTCCTATTTCTATTTTAAGTATAATTCTCATTAATAAAAAAATAAATATTCCAGATGAAAAAATCTTAATCAATGAAAATACTGAGAGTATCGATACATTAACTAATAAAAAATTGAGTAAATTAAATTTAATTGATTTTAAAGGAACCATAACCTTAGCACTCTTGATATCATCTTTTTTAATAGTATTATCAAATTTGAAAGAATTTGATCCTCGACAATTTCAGCTTACAGTTATTTTCACAATAATTACGCTAATTAGTCTCATATTGTTTATATTTTTTTTAAAAAGAAATAAAAATTCGGTCATTTCTGTTGTAATCTTTAAAACAGAAAATTCTTCTTTTTACAAATATCATTTTAATGATATCAGGTTTAACAACTCTTATGATTTATCAAATGTTACCAATATTAATACGT
The DNA here is from genome assembly GCA_025922715.1 of Nitrososphaeraceae archaeon. Lineage (GTDB taxonomy): Archaea > Thermoproteota > Nitrososphaeria > Nitrososphaerales > Nitrososphaeraceae > TH1177. The sequence goes on along the minus strand of JAICHH010000039.1, from coordinate 6,537 downwards.
AATCCTTTTCCGGTAGGTTTTGAAGATGATGCTATTAAAGTAGTTGAAATTCAATTTCCATTTATGATTAGTTTCTGTTTGTTCTGGATTTTTAGTTTCCAAATTAGGAAACATTAAACCAACTTTCTTAGGAAGTATAATAAGTTTATTAGGATTTTTTAGTATATTCTTCTTTCATTTTTCAGAATTTGTCATTGTAGTTAATTTAGTTATTATTGGAATAGGATTATCTTTTTAACAAGTAGATGGGTTTAATATAATAACAGCATCAACCCCAAAGAAATTGACAGAAATCTCTGTAGGAGTGACCTCATTATTGTTTATTATTGGAATGTCGATAGGGCCTGTTATCTCGTCTCTATTTTTACAGAATTTTAAAACTTTGATATATGAAAATAATAATTTTTGCCTTCTTCAGAGGCCTATAATTTAATTTTCTTAACTGCAGCAAGTATTTCATTAGTGCCCACTATTTTAATTTTATATATTAAAAAGATAAAATGATTAGTCGATCATTATTTTGAATTATTAGATTTAATTCCTTTTTTAAATTTGATTATGAAATAGATTCTTATTTTATAAGTGAAAATAATTATCTCTATTAAAAACTATTTTTGCACTAAATATTTTACTAATTTACTATGCGTTAGAATTAATATTTTAAATGAAATCATAGATATACATCAAATTTTTAATTGAAGTTATATTCTAGAATAATATAAACTAAAATAAAAATAAATTTAATTACACTTTTTACTTCATTTCCATTATTAAATGGTGTACTATGAGATTCTCAATTTGGTAAAATTTGTCAATTCTGTAATTTCTTTAATTTTTTCTCGCCTGCTTGAGCACTGAATTTTCGAAAGTTTGAATATTTTTATATAGGTCATTTATAATATAAGCGAATATAATAGTGAATCAAAATTGATTAATGATGTGCAATCTATTGCAAAAAGTTTTTTTTCTAACCGAAATGCAGCCAGCTATGATCGAATAGTAAAATATACCACATTTGGAAAAGATTCATTATGGAAACAAAATATTGCTAATTATATAACTCCAGAACATAAATATATACTAGATATTGCATGTGGGACAGGAATTTTTTCATCATTCATTTCTAATATACCATACAAAGACCTTATTGGGGTTGATTTAACATATAGTTATATATCTAATGCTAAAGCAAAAAGAGGCTATTCACTTTTGGTTAATTCCATGGCAGAGTTATTACCATTTAAATCAGAAAGTTTTGATTGTATAGTGTCGTGTTATTTGGCTAAATACGCAAAAATTTCTCTTATGGTTGATGAAATATGGCGTCTACTCAAAAAAGGTGGATTAGTTATTTTCAATGATTTTGTATATCCATTGAATAAAATAATGAGACTTCTTTGGAATTCCTATTTTAATATTCTAAAATTGTCTGGCCAAATTATTAAATCCTGGAAATACGTATTTTATAATTTAGATGAGGTTATAAAACGGAGTACATGGACTAAAGATCTCCAAATAGCATTAGAAAAGAAAGGGTTTCGATCTTTGGATGTTAAATATTATACAGGCGGAACTTCTGCAATAATATCTGCTTTTAAAATATGAATGACAACAACTTTAACTCTATTCGCATAAACGAATGGTTCGTTCCAAGGTTTGGGCCATTAAAATTCAGGGCTTTCATTGGAATGCTATTTCTTCCATATACTGGAATGTGTATCTCTTTTACAATAATAGGTTCAATGCTTTCAGAATCTATAGCATGGGATAGAGCTCTATCCATCTTTATTATTTATTTTTTAGGTCTGGGCGTTTCAGCTCATGCTGCAGATAACCTAGGTTCAAAAAAAATTAAACCTTGGGGTAATTTTTTTTCCACCTTGGAATTGAGATTAATGGTAATGGGAGGACTTTCTGTATCCTATTTGTTGGGTATTTATTATATTATTACATATGCTCCATTGTTGTTAATTATTGCAATTATAGAAGGCTTTTTTTTATTTGCTTATAACTTTGAATTATTTAACGGATTCTTTCATAATAATTTTTGGTTTGCAATATCATGGGGTAGTCTCCCTTTACTAGCAGGATTTGTTATTCAAACTAATTCTATTTCCATATTATCCTTAATTTCATCTATTATCGCATTTTTGGTCGCATATGTAGAAATAAGAATTTCTAGAAAATATAAGGAATTAAAAAGAAAACAGCAAGGTATTGTTGATTGTAATACAAAGAAATTAGAACGTTCACTAAAAATTTTAAGTTTAATAACTATATCATTTGCAGTAATACTGACTGTATGTCGATATGTTATTGAACAATATAATATATTGTAGACTTAACATTAATTAATTAAATGTATATGATCATTATTAGTGTTAAATCTAATTCTACTATTTTAAATGATATTTTAAAACTGGAGAAGAGGAGTAATATTAAGTTAAATTCTTTTGAAAAGATTCTTTTAACGAATAATGGTACAACAGAACAATTCTTACAAATTCTATCTAACTCATTAACTAAGATAGTAATTATGCAACAAACTGAAAAAAATAATATTATAACAAGGAAAATAAATATAATCACTAAAGATCGAGGAAAAATTCTTGCAGCGGCAAACTCTATTATTTACTTGAAAAACCTGCCCAATAAAATCAAATATGAAATAAGAAAAGGTGAAAAGGGAATAGGTATGATTATCTTGGAAAATAAATTAGAAACCTATAAAAGAATTAAGGAAATTGGTTATAATTCAAAAGAAGCTTATATTTATAGAAAATATAAGTTATTATCAGGAAAACATATTATAAGTAGAGTAATTGAAAATTTTTCAATAGGAGTATATGATTAAATAGTTATATATATGTAAAGAGGTCAAAAATTATATTAATAGATTTAATCTGTTATTTGTCTGATTCAACTAATATAAGATTATTATTAAATTCAAATGCAAGGCTCTTTTGTTTTAAATTAATTCTTACTTCATTAGCAAATTCAATCATCTTTTCTGTGTTTACATCATTAGTATGTATTTCTACTCGTATATATTTAGTGGGTTCAAATTTTCCCTCAAAATAACCATCAAACTCAAAAATTGACAATGCTCCATATTTTAATGTTATATCTTTGACTATGTCATTATAACCTTCAACTCTAGGTAAGTATAATTTTATTGAATCATTGAAGATCTTTATTTTATAAATTTTTTCATTTCTAGTATGATTTTTTGTTGATGGCTTATCACGTGTATTCATTAAGATGCTATAAAATATCTAGTTAAGTATATTTATTTTATCTATTATACATATTGCTTGTGTTCTATTATTTCTATACTGGATAGATTTATATTCTTTCTAATTTTACTAGCATATCTATTTATTAAAAACTTAAACCACTCTCACTCATATATAATATAATAAATATGGAGAATACATTTGTGTTATGGTGATTTAGATTATAATAAAATAGTACTTAAATACTTAATTATTATAATATAAGATATATTTTGACAAATAAACCTACAAAAAATAACACACTATCCGATCGTACAAATGAGAAAAATAAAGCCAAAGAAGTAGTGGAGTCAAGAGAACTAGATCAAATAGAAGAATTAAGTATTAGAATTGATACATTAGTAGAATTGTTGGCTGATAAAGGAATCATAAATAAAAAAGGTTATATAAACAATGTTATGATGCGGATACATGAAACATCTAAGGCAAAATCTTTTGATGAGTGTGATGAAATATAAATATAAAAGTAGTCTTATTTATTATTTAATTGATTAAATCTATTAGTTACTAATTTAGTGAATATTATTTTTTATTTTTCTTTTTTTTGCTATTAGTTTAAAAATCATTATCTAATAGTAGATCATTTTTTCATATAGTGAATTAGTTAAGATTGGTAATTAATCTCCTTCCAGCAATTAAAACTATATTTCTCTCTATTTTTTATCTACTATTTATGAATCTATAAAATCTTCAACTATTATTGTATCAAAATCTACCCAAATATTAGGACCAATAAATATTAAGATTTGAAAATGTAAATGTGGAATATATGTATAACCACTCATACCTACTTCAGCAATTTTTTCTCCTTGTTTAACCTTTTGTCCTTCTTTTACATTCGAACTATTAAATCTGAGATGATCGTATCTTGACGTTTCATTATTCTTATGCATAATTGAAATAAAATTAGAAAAGTTCCAATAAGCAGGGTTTGGACCACCTATATTTGAGTCATCTTTAACATATGTTATTATTCCATCGGCCGCTGAGAGTACAGGAGTGTTTTCTGGAACTACAAAGTCTATTGCATTTCTTAATTTTCCTATATGAGCAGGTGATGTACTTCGATCTATTCTTTGAATAGAATTCTTTGGTACAGGAAACTGATATTTATTTAAAGCAGTTCTATTATCTAAGATTTTATTATCTTTCACATAGGTTATTAAATAAAAATATTATTTAATAATTCATAATAAACATTTTATATTCTACATATTAATTAACCTTGCTGAACACTGTAAAAGTTAATATCATAGTTATTTACATTATCCATTTGCACATACAGTATCAAGGTTAATGAATCTATATTTAAATTTCTTTTAGGTAACCTGCATTTTTATACAACATTCTCACGCATTCAGTATATGTTGTATATCTAAATTTTATTTCTTTAACAGGCATATCTTCAGTTAAATATTCTTTTGCAGTATTAATAGAATATTTTTTTGCAATATTCTCTAAAATTGTATTTACTGTTGAATTTAGATATGATTCCACTATAAGATTTGACATATTATATTAAGTACTATATAGTGATTTGACATATGATGTTAAGTACTATATAGTATATAATTACTGTATTTCTTTTTTAGTACTATCAAAAATGTTAATTCATAGATATAGTTTAACTATGATCTTTGTTAAGATCGAGTGATACTCACAATACTATTCTTTATCATTTTGCAGTGAGAAGTCTCATTCCTGAGTTACTTTTGATAATATTTTTCATAGTGGAATACTCCCATCTACATGATCAACGGTTTCTGTTCCCGTTTGGTACAGTCTACTCTTTCACATGGCACTCTGTTTTCTTTGTGGCATAAAATCCATAATCACATTCTTAGTCCTTTACGATGTTATTCATTCTTCTAATCTTCTTCTTCCTATCAAAACCTCTTGTTAATAAATATTTTGTTCTAATTTTCCAGAACGATTAAAAATCCATAGCTATCATCATATCATTAGAGTAATTTAGAATGTCATGATTAATGAAATTCAAATCCTTCCTTGCTTTGGATTTGTATAAATTTTTATAAAAATATTAAGGAATCATTGGATATTATAGTTTAGTAAATTACCATAGCCAAATAGCATCTACTCTATAGGCTATGGTAAGATTAAGACTTTTTTTCTTGAAGAATTGTTTTTGTAATATTATATTTTAAATATATTATTTAATGTTGATGAAAATTTTATCGTAATTATAGTTATTGATATATTAATATTAAAAATAGACGTTAAGATAAGAAATTTATTCATTTATCTCAACATCTTCACAGTGTATGAGATGAAGTATTCATTGCTAAAAATAATTTGAGATAATTTCTTATAGTGTATAGCAATTGTTATTAATACCAAACCAAAAGTTAATGATTATTTTTACTATTTTCTTTATTGCGATAGTGTTAACCCACCATCAACATAAACTGTCGTACCTGTAATATAACTTGCATCCGTTGAAGCTAAAAAGAAAGCTACTTTGGCAATTTCTTCAGGTTCTCCTATTCTTCTCATAGGAATTTTTTCTTCTTCTTGTTTTTTCTTTTGTGGATCTCCCATAATCTCTTTATTCATAGGTGTATTTATTGCACCGGGTGCAATACCGTTTATTCGTATTCCTTTTTCAGCTACTTCTAATGCTATATTCTTAGTAAGCATTTCCATTCCTCCTTTTGATGCAGAATATGGGGCAGAATATGGCATAGGTATAGATTCATGTACAGATGAAATATTAATTATAGAGAAGTTTAAATCATATTCATTATTATTATTATTATTACCCTTTACATCATTGATATTATTATTACTACTACTACCACCACTTGTCATATACTTCAATGCTTCTCTTGTACAAAGAAATGTTCCTCTTAAATTAACTCCTAGAACATAATCCCAATCTTTGGATGTTATATTATTTGTTTTTTGTGATGGTCCACTGATACCAGCATTATTAACCAAAACATTAATTCTTCCAAATTTGTTTATAGCTTCTTCAATTAAGGAAATGCAAATTTTTTCTTCTGAAATATCTCCAGTTAGATATGAAACTTGACTCGGGTCACTAATTTCATTTTTTATTTCTTGTACTGTTTCTATTAGTTCTTTTTCATCCCTTGCATTCAACAAAACAGAATAATTATTTTTTGCAAATTCCTTGGCAATCGCTTTTCCTATTCCTCTACTAGATCCTGTAATGACTACTACTCTTTTTTGATTATTATTAGACATATGTAAATATTAT
>JAICHH010000038.1 GCA_025922715.1 Nitrososphaeraceae archaeon | reverse complement strand
TCTATATAAATAAAGATTGGACTTTGCGGTTGTCTTAGTGTGTGTGTATATTTTGTTTATCAAAAGTCAATAATAATATGGGTACAGAGCTACTCAATTTAAAACAAAAAACCAGATAAATAAAAATAATCATATATTCATTACAAATTATACCATTAGAAAGAATGCATTGTATACTATTGTTAGATAATTCCTCACAGCAGTAATGGCATGGTATATAGCTTCGATGTACATAAAAACTAAGATTTATTTAATTTGTCCAAGGATATTTTCTAATCCCTTCTCTCCAACAGCTCCTACTGCCCGCTCTACTGTCTGTCCTTTATAAAATATGATAAACGTTGGAATTGCATAGACATCATATTTTACAGCAATAGATTGTGAATCATCCACATTGAGCCTTCCAAAATCAATCTTTGAGGCATATTTTTTTGCCAATTTGTCGAAAACAGGTAACATAAATTTACATGGACCGCACCATGTGGCCCAAAAGTCAACAAGGATAGGTTTTTTACCATTTATTGATTTTTCAAAGTTTTCTTCAGAAAGTTCTAGTATCAAATCACCGTCATTATTCTTTGGATTGGTGTGCATGTAGAGTTCATCATAACTTAAGTCTATAAAATTATATAAAATTATTGGAGAAAGATAGATTGATAGTTCTATGGAGAGCTAGTGGATGAATTTAGTAATTCAGAGATCTACCAAGAATCTTGCAGTATAATAACCGGCTAGGTTTCGTTTGATTTCCATTTCGTGATATGTTATAGATTTAACTTCTATTTTGTATTCATGTTTATGTAAATCAATTATATCTCCAATTCCAATACATTCTATTTTAAAAATAGAATTATCTTCTTTTAAATTGGATTTTTCAGCATCTTCATACAAATCCAGATCATTTACTACAAATTCTATTTCTCTGGCGTTTGTTGTATTAGTTTCTTTATTGTTGATAGTATTATTATTATTATTCTTTTTTGTCATTATTATTTTTGAGAATGAAAAGGAATCAAACTTTGCAACAATCATCTTATCAATATAAATTGATAAAATAATTTTTTCTATCCAATCATAGAATAAGCTTTTAAAATCGTGTCCGTGTGCGATTATCTTGATTGTATGATTTAATTCTACATTGGAAATATCAAACATAGCGTTTATTAATCCAAAAGCCGAATTTTCTAATAATTCTTGTAAAGTATGACCATATGCTTCTACTATTAGATCTGTCATATGATCTAGATACTTGAATCTCTCTTCCATACATGAATAAAGTGATTTAAACTAGATTATAAAAATAATGAAAAAACGGAAAATCTAAATTCCAAGATTTTTGAATTTTATTGTGAAGATGGATTTACCAAGAGGAATGAGGGATATATCTCAAGAAGATGCTTTTTATATCAACTATATTAGAGAAAAATTTTATGAGATTACCTTATACTATAATTTCCAATTCATTGAACCCTCCCCCATTGAACTGTTGTCAACACTTGAAGCAAAAAGCGGAGAATCAATAATAAATGAGGTTTATAGTTTTAAGGATAAAGGATCACGGGATATCGCTTTACGTTATGACCTTACGATAGGGATGACAAGATTTGCTGTCTCAAAAAGAGAGATGCGAATCCCTCTAAAATTAGCGAATTTTGGTGGAGTTTTCCGATACGATGAACCTCAAGCTGGTCGATATCGATTTTTTCATCAATGGGATATTGAGATTTATGATAATTTTACTACTGATGCTGAAGCCGAAATAATTGACTTTGTTTCCCATTTTTTCACCAAACTTAACCTTGAAACTATTATTGAGATAAGTGATAGAAGAATCCTAGAAGAATATATAAAAATAAGGTACGATCTTGAAGACGAAAATTCTATAGGACATCTTTTTAGAGCTATAGATAAAGTTCCAAAAAAAGGAATTAGAAAAGTTTGTGCAGAATACAAGGACATTCTTGACGAAGGAATTCTTCAAGATCTTTTGGAAATTTCTACTTTCAAAGGAAGCATTTTAGATCTTATTTCTCATGAAAAGTTAAAGGATTTAAAAAGTATCAGTTATTTACAAGAGTTATTTTCGTCCTTAGAATTGAGAGGTATTCAAAACATCAGAGTAAATCTGGGTATAGTGAGAGGATTAGATTATTACTCCGGAATTGTTTTTGAGGTATTTGACACATTGTCCAACGTCGGTTCTTTAGTAGGAGGTGGAAGATACGATAAACTTACTAGTATATTTGGACGACCTGATATTGGTGCAGCCGGTGCAGCTGGAGGAATAGAACGGATAATTTTAGCCTTACAATATCATAAAAAACTTCCTACAAATATAAAAAAAATTATCTATATTGCTAATACCAATGAATCAGTTAGAAATTCAGCTATAGCAATTTTAAGTAGTTTAAGAAAGAAAGGTTTTACAGTAGAATATGACTTATCCAATAGATCTCTTCGAAAGCAACTTTATGATGCTTCCGCCAAGGGGGTATGTCTGACTATAATTGTTGCCCCAGAGGAAATTTCAAAGAAGAATGTAATAATTAAAAACATGGAGAGTGGAAAAGAGACAGTTGAGAAGTTAGAATTATTAGATAAAAAAATTTCTCAATTCTTATAGTTTTATCATACCAATACTTTTCATTTTTATGATTCCACTACTTTTCTTTTGGTAGACATTTCGTATGACAAGATCTGGGGGATCATAACTAATATAGAGATCTCCCTCTTCTAACTCATTTGTATTATAATTGATTTGAATGTCTTTGTTCTTTATACCATTATAAATGAGAACTTTTTTTGCTTTATCTACTATTTCTTGGTCTGATGTATTGGGAGCAAAGAATACTCTTTTAGAATACTCTATAACCATAATAAAATAATAATAAATTATTTACTAGTAATAAATGTAAATATTAAGTTAATTTACAATCCCAAGAGCAATTTCTGTTCGAGTTCCTTTCTAAAAGGGACAACACCTAATCTAAAAGTATACTATAAAATATCTTCTCATGCTGAAAATTCTCTTGAATTAATCATAAAGTATATTTGTATTATTTGAATACTCGTTTTGGGGATAAATTAGTGACAGATTCAATTCAACATGATGTTGTTATTATTGGGTCAGGCCTAGCTGGCTTGAGAGCTGCAATTGCTGCAGCAGCCTATGGGAAAGATAGTTTAAGTATAGGTGTTTTTTCCAAAGTGCAAGTAATGCGATCTCATTCAGTATCCGCTGAAGGAGGTACTGCAGCAGTTTTATTTGAAGATGAAGGAGATAATATCGAATCTCACATATATGATACAATTAAAGGAAGTGATTTTTTAGCCGATCAAGATGTAGCTGAAAGACTAGTTAAAACAATACCTCATGAAGTTTATCAATTAGATCATTGGGGTATGCCGTGGTCAAGAAGAGAAGATGGACGTATAGGACAAAGAAAATTTGGTGGATATTCGTTCCCTCGTGCTACATATGCTCAGGATAAAGTAGGCTTTTATGAAATGCAGACCTTATACGATACATGTCAAAAGTATGATAATATTAATTTCTACAATGAATGGTATTGTACTAGTATACTTAAAGAGAATAATTTATTCCGTGGATTAACAGCAATTGAAATGAAAAATGGAAATTTTGTCAAAATCAAGTCTCCAGCTGGAATTATATGTACAGGAGGTGCAGGAAGAATTTACAGCTTTTCTACTTATGCTTATTCCTCTACCCCAGACGGTATTGATATGGCATACCGCGCTGGGATAGCAATGAAAGATATGGAATTTGTTCAATTCCATCCTACTGGTATCTTACCATCAGGAATCTTAATAACTGAAGGAGCTAGAGGTGAAGGTGGCTATCTCATTAATAACCAGAATGAGCGTTTTATGAAAAAATATGCTCCAGAAAAGATAGAACTTGCTCCTAGAGATGTTGTATCCAGATCTATGATTAGGGAAATTCAAGAAGGAAAAGGCTTCAAACACGAGTCAGGTTATGATTGTTTAAAATTGGATTTAACGCATCTGGGCGACGAAAAAATTAAAGAAAGACTAGCTGGAATTAGAGAAATTGGAATAAAATTTTCAGGTATTGATGTAATTGACGCTCCTATTGAAATTAGACCTGTCTGTCATTATATGATGGGAGGTATTCATACGGATATTGAAGGAAAAACTGAATTAGGAGGTTTATGGGCCGCAGGTGAGGCGGCATGCAATAGTACACACGGGGCAAATAGATTAGGCGCAAATTCAACATCAGAATGTATTGTGTGGGGAAGAATCACAGGAGAACAAGCAGCACAATTTGCATTGGATAGAAAAGGATCTACAATCGATATATCAGACGATCAAGTCCTTTCCGAAGAAAAAAGAATTTATGATGGAATTTTTAGAGGAAGAGGTGAAGTTAATCCATACGAAGTGAGAAAGAAACTAACTGACACTATGGATGACAAAGCATATGTTTTTCGAACTGAAGAAAATCTAGTTTCTGGCTTAAAAAAAATAAGAGAACTGAAAGCATTAACTTGGAAGCATGTTGATGATAAGTCAAAGGAATATAATACTAATTTTACTAATGTGATGGAGATTGATGCGATGCTGAGGACCGCAGAGGTAGTATTGATGGGTGCAATAAATAGGAAAGAGTCTAGAGGAGCACATGCCAGACTAGATTATGCGAATAGAGATGATATAAATTATTTAAAGCATACATTAGCCTATTACAATTCTGAAGATGAACCACAATTAGTTTGGCATCCTATCACATTTACAAGATATGCTCCTGTGGAGAGGAAGTATTGATATGACCTCTGCTACATCAGCAAAACGGATTGATGATAATAAGAATAAAAGTGACAGAGCCAATAGAGAAGGGCTTAGAGGATGGCTTAATCCAATAATATATGGATGGGAAAGGGTTTCTTACTGGTTTCAAAGATTAACAGGAATCTTTCTCTTAGTGTATTTTATTGGCCATGTTTATGAAACTAGCTCATTGGTGAGCGGTCCAGATGCATGGGCCGCAATGTTAGAGATGACCCAGACTATAGGAGGCCATATATTTCTAATTCTTGTAATAGGAGCGAGTACTTTTCATACAATAAATGGTATACGATTGATCTTTACTCATTCTGGCCAAGGGCTAGGCACACCTGGAAGGCCTGACTATCCGTATGATCCCACATCTGTTAACAATAAACAACGTTCGGGATTGTGGATTGCGTTTATTTTAGCTGCTGTTGCAATGTTATATGGAGCAAATGTGCTTTTTAGTGGGGGAGAATGAATAAGCAAATGACATCTGATAACACCGGAAATAATAGAAATAAAAATAAGAATACTACTACTAAATGGTTTTCAAATGTTACTCTTATAAGAGAAAGCCAAATAATGAAAATACACTATATTACTGCTGTAGGGGCATTATTTGTAGTTGCCATTCATATTATGATGAGGTTAATTATGCCATTTAATATGTCTCTAGAGTTTGAAAATGTTATATTAAATTATAAAAATGTTTTTTATGCCCTATTGCTAGAGTCTATTTTGATACTTATAGCCATACATGGCTTTAATGGTCTTAGAGTCATTTTACTAGAAATAAGACAAACTCAAATTTGGGAAAGAGGAGTGAATATATTAGTGATAGTTGCAATGATTGGAATAATTGCATATGGAACCCGAACGATAATCATCGCCAACGGATTCTCTTTGGGTTAATGATATGGGTGATCTTATAATATGAATATATTTAAAAAAGATAAAAGAAAAGAAATAAAGAATGAAACGCCTTTAGAAAGATCAAATACATCAACCAGCGGACAAAGCCTTGTGAAACTACGTGTCTTCAGGATTAATGCAGTACAAAATCCTAATGATGTTCCTCATTTTGATGAATTTCAAGTTCCAGTAAAGAGATGGACTACTGTATTAGATGCCTTATTGGATGCCAAAAGTTATCAAGACAGTAGTATTGGAATTCGTTATTCCTGTAGAATGGCTTCTTGTGGCTCTTGTGGAATGAAAATAAATGGTATTCCAAGACTAGCGTGTTATACAAAGATTTCTGATCTTGATACCAACACAATTACCTGTGAACCTCTTCCTAACTTTCCATACATTCGCGATCTAGTTACTGATTTTTCGCAATTCTTCGATCATCATCGCAGTGTCATGCCATTTGTAAAAAATAAAAAAGCCGATATACCAAATGTCAATGAACTTACAGAATATGAGCAGACCCCACAAGATCTCGATAAATTTCTTCAATTTTCATATTGTATAAAATGCGGTTTATGTTACTCTGCATGTCCAACTGTTGCCACTGATCTCAAGTTTCCTGGGCCGCAAGCATTATCACAAGCATATAGATATCTTGCCGATTCTCGAGATTCAGACAAGTCAAAAAGATTGAAAGTAATCGATACCAGTCATGGAATATGGAGATGTCATTTTGCAGGTTCTTGCAGCCATGTTTGTCCGAAAGGAGTAGACCCAGCATTAGGTATACAGCTTCTTCGCAGTCATCTATTAGGATTGTCTAATAGCGAAAAAAAATTAGCAAAACTTCACGATAGATCTACTAATTCTTATAGAGAAGGAGAAGGAGAATAAGAATGAAAAAGAATAACAGTATTAGTCTATACTATTTTTAACCTTGTTTCAAACTACACCTATTATTATTATTATTATATTATTTTTTTGAATCTGTGAACATTACATGCAGATCCTCATATTTAGAGAGCAGATAAATAAGACAGAGTGTTAATCGTTATAATAAACATATTAAGATAGCAGTTAACTGTTTATATACATCACTTTTATTCGTGTTTGCTTTCGTGATTCTCTTCTTTTTTAGAAGGAGGTTTGCTTTCATTTACCTGCTTATTTATAGCTTCAGCCATAAAATGATTGCTTACATTAATTTTTACTTTTTCAATTCCTTCTATGTTATAAATATTATCTCTCACATCTTGAGCAATTTTAAAACCAAAAACAGCAGGACAAAAGGGACTTGTTAAATGTAAATCGACATTTACATCTTTTTCTTCAATATCTACTTTATCAATCAATTCTAATTCCATAATGGATACTCCTATTTCAGGATCTACAATTTTTGATAATTCCTCAAAAATTTGCCTACGAGTTTGTTGAATATCTTGAGACATAATATAAAGTAATCAAAAACCATATTTAACTATTTATTGAATCTCCATATTATAATATTCAAATCCGGCACAATGGTTATATTTGAAGAATAAATGAATATATTATATCTTTTTCAATTTATTATGATTGATGTTTTGTATCGCTCTAGACAAAAGGAAAATTTAGATAAAGATGTGTTAAATTTTCTTTCTTCTCTTAAAGAAGATGTTAATATACTTACTTATGATATTTTGGGCACTCAAGCTCATTGTCTAATGTTAAACAAAATTGGAATTTTAACACCTGATGAATTATCTAAAATTCTTTCATCTTTAAGTAAAATAAAATTTGAATCAAAAAATAAGGAGAGCTTACAAAATATATTTTCAGATAAACTATTTCTTTCAGAAGATATACATGAATTAATTGAAACCCTAGTTATTGAAGATATTGGAATAGATATAGGAGGAAAAATGCATACCGGACGATCAAGAAATGACCAAGTCATTTTGGATGTAAGAATGAAATTAAGAGATGATATCATAGATATTTGTGAATTAATTATTAATGTTATTAAATCCCTTATTGGAAAGTCTAAAGAACATACTAATACAATAATATCATTATATACTCATTTACAACAAGCTCAAATAGGAACGGTTTCTCATTATCTTTTATCATATACTTTTAATCTTTTAAGAGATCTTGAGAGAGTAAGTTCCTCATTTGAGAAAATTAATCTATCACCACTTGGATCTTGTGCCATTGGTGGAACAGGAATACCAATAGACAGAAACTATACTGCTTCCCTTTTAGGATTTGAAGGCTTATTGGAAAATTCTATAGATGCCACTAGTTCAAGAGATTCAATGATAGAATATTTGTCTTTTCTTTCAATATTGATGAGTACGCTTAGTAGAATTGCAGAAGATTTTATTTTATGGTCTACTTCTGAATTTAATTATATTGAACTATCAGACAGATATAGCTCGACATCTAGCGTTATGCCACAAAAGAAAAATCCGGATCCTCTTGAAATAATTCGATCGCGTACTTCAATTGTTATTGGAATGTTAATATCTTCACTCTCTCTAATAAAGAATCTTCCATCTGGATATCATAGAGATTTACAGGACCTGAAACCACTTTTGTCCAACTCAGCAAGAATAGTTAAAGAGTCTTTACTTATAATGAAAGGTGTTATTGATACTTTTAACGTGAACAAAAAAAATGCTTTTAATTCAGCAAACAAAAGCTATGGTGTATCTCTTGATATAGCAGAGCAGATTGTAATCAAATATAATATTTCATTTAGAAAAGTACACAAATTAATTGGTGCATTAGTACAACATGCGGTAAAAAATGAGAATATTTCCTTAAGTCAGATTTCGAAGGAGGATGTAAATAAAATATTAAAGTTTACACAAATTAAAATAAATATTGATGAATTAATGTCTATCATTAAGGATACAACTCCTGAAAAATCAATATTATTCAGAAACTCTTATGGATCACCAAACCCAATGCAACAAAAGGACATGGTAAATTCGATCGAAAAATCACTTTTAGTTTATTGTAAAGTCGTATCAGAAAGAAAAGAATTGTTATATGCAGCATTTGATAACTTAGAGAAGGAAGTTATTTTAAATACTATTGTTGATAATGAAAAAAATTATTGAACTTTATGAATTTCCATTTTCTTGTTATTTTTTGTTTCTATAGATAGAAAATTAAAATTTATAAGAAATACTTTATAGCCCGGCCCAGATTCGAACTGGGGTCAAAGGCTCCAAAGGCCTTTATGCTTGGCCGCTACAATCGGCGGAAAAAGATATTTCCTCCACCGGGCTTCCGGGCATAATGTCGTGTAAATTACTAGGATTATAATGTTATGGATTAAAGAGAAATTTTTTGAATATTTCTATAGGATCTTCCATTTCTGCTATAATTTTTGAAGACATTTTTGGCATAGTATACAGATCAGAATTGTTATTAATAGTATTTTTATGTTTTACAAATGGACTTTGAGAAAGAATATTCTTTATAGATTTAGTTAACGTTGATGAGTTTTTGACCTTTTTAATTAATCCCATTTTTATAAGGTATTTTTCAACATAAAAATTAATAGGTGTTATGGAAATGACAGGTTTACCCATTAGTGCCGCTTCAGCGCTCATGGTTCCTCCAGCACCAATAAATAAGTCTGCAAGTTTTAGTAATAGATTGCCATCCGTTACAGTTTCTATTATTGTTGTTCCGGCCATTTTTTCAAATCTAGACTTGTAAAAATCAACTTGATCAAGGTATCTTGCCAGAATTAAAATATTATATTCATCAGAGAATTTTTTAACTATCTCATCTATTAAACCAATCGAACTCTTTACATTTTTATCAGTAATATACGATGCTTTTATCTCTTCTGGTCTAATTAACAGAGTCTTTTTTCCCTTATCAATTTTTAATTTTTTTTGTATTTTTGAAATTTCCTGTCTACTATTATATTGTAATTCTCTTTTTATCCAAACTATCGGATCAAGTGCTTTATATTGGATTATTTTATCTTTTTCTAAACCAAGTTTTGTCCATTCGCGCAAAGGAATTATCCAAGGACAAAATAACCTATCCGCGAGAGGAACTGTTAGTTTAGCTACTGCAGTAGCATGAGGTGAATCATTAAATATGTAATGTTTTATTCCAAGTCCAAATGCTACTCTTGATGCTTCTGGAGATGAGAAAGATACGGTCAAATCTGGCTCGAAAGAATTAATTAAGCTAGAAAGAAGGAAAGCCCTTTCAGTACTTGTATTTAATTTTTCAAATTTGTTATCTCCACCGTGTTTTCCTATTGTGTGAATATCTAATTTCTTTATCTTTGCTAATTCTTTAGCTTCTCTATATTCCCGTCCCGTACATAGTATTTCATGATCATCTTTTTTTAAGGTATCTACAAAATATTTAAAAAACATTATCTGTTTTGGGGTAAGTATATCAAACCAAATTCTCAATAATATAAATACGTAGTTACATCATTGAATATACTTTTCTTTTTTCGTTAATTAGATAGTTTACCTGATTAAATTTGAATGAGTTTCAATAGAGTTGAGATTTCTACTATAGGATTATTAACTAAAAGAAATGAATAACTTTAGTAAGGAGCTCTTTTCTATATCTGTTTGTTAAAGTGTCCTCTTCTCCAAGTGTTGCAGTCTATGGGTTAAGTACTGAAGGATATAACTTTGCTTCATCTATTGTATCTGCAGGGCACAACGACGTCTCAATTATCGATGAGTCTTCCAAAATGGGAACCTTATTAAATAAAGATATTATAAGAACATATTCTACTGCATCGGATCTTATTGAAGACCAACCCTTACTTGAAGCAGATTCTCTGGATAACATAATATCTTCTGCGTCCTATCTCTTCTTTTTTCCTAAAATAAGAAAAATTGGTCACGAAGTTAAAATTGATATATCTTCAAAATTTATAGATGCTATAAAACCTATCAATAAGAATACGTCTATTGTCTATCCCCTTCCAATGGGAATAGCTGGGAATGAAGAAAATATAGATATTATAGAACACACGACAGGTATGACAGTTGGAGAGAATTTATATTACTATTATATGCCTCTTAGTTCTGGTCCTACTCTGTCAACTACTACTATTTTGGGGAACTTCAACTCAAAGAGAGATATTTTTTTGGAGGGAATGTTAAATAAATTTACTAATCAGGAAATAAATTTTGTTGATGTATTATCTGCCGAATTGGCTTATGTTTCTAGAATCTTACGTCATTATTCTGGAATTGCAAGTGTGCTAGAAGTTTGCAAATTTGCAACTGGGTATGGTGTAGATAACCGAATAGTAGATAATTTTCACAAAGATCTTTATTTAGATGATATAACCAATGGATTACATGATCTAAGAATTATTCAGTCTTCTTTACATGGTTCTAACCCACTTGTATACCTTGTTAATGGTACAATCAAAAGTATCGAAGGTTATACTAAAAATCTTATCGACAAAGTAAGATATATTCTAAAAAAAAGAGATCTAAAAGCAAGTAAAACTAAGATTTCAATTTCCTGGACTTTAGATGTCAATGAGATGAGAGGAGATAAAATAGATGTATATACGCTGTTAGAATCAAGGTTGAGAGATTATATCGGAGATGTGGAAAGAAGAGGAAAAAACACCTTTGACAATTATCCAAGTGATAAAACTACTATATATATTGCATGCTCTAAAACCGATTTTCATTTATTAGCAAAAAATAATAGTGCAGAAACGATTATTATTAAAGCAAATCCTTTTTGCGAAGTAATATAATATACTATGATAAAAAAATAATAATAATAACAATAATAAGAAAAATTTTTTAGTTATATTCTGCCTTCTTCCTATTTAAGAATAGTATTATATTATGTATTTATAAGATTAAACTGGTTATTTAATCTCTTAATCATTTACTTTGCTAACTGATGATATGTTCTTCCCAAATTGTCTTTTTTTCATCATATTCCTTTCTGGTATACTTAATCCTGGCAGGATTGCCTATAACTACTGTTTCCGATGGCACGTCTTTTGTTACGACCGAACCCATACCAACAACAGCATTCTTTCCAATGATAATGCCAGGTTTTATTACTGCTCTGGCAGCGATTATTGCTCCATCCTCTACAGTAACTCCTATCATTTTTGGACTCATGGGATATGGATCATTAGTGAATGTGGCACCAGGGGCAATGAATACATTATTTCCTATTACTGTTAGGGGTGGAATATATACAGAGCCCTCAATTCGGGTGTTATTTCCAATTTTAACATTATAATCTATATGAGAAAGAGATCCGATCATAACATTATCTCCTATGATGGTATTGTCACCAACATATGCAAAATGCCATATCTTTACATTCTTTCCAAGTTTTGCTGTCTTTGAAACATAGTTCTGTACTTTTGAAAATTTATTTTTCCTCCGACTAATATTACTTTTAATATTCTTTTTATTTTGTTTTTTATTTTTAGCCCGATTTTGACCCTTTTTTTGAATAGTTTTCATTTATTTACATAGCTATTATGGATAACCTATAAATGCCACGGATTGGATTGTGTTAAAATTTCTTCACGGATAGTATGTTTCCATTTTTTTAAAAATTGAAGATCTTTTTCTTTTTCTCGTAGTTCATCAGGTAACATGATGGGAATTTCATCAATAATAGGATAAAACCGAGAACATTTTTTACAATATAATATCCCATCAATTACAACAATAACTTTCTCATCATTTTGTTTAATTCCATTTACTTTGTTTCCTACACCACTATTTCTGTTTTTTTTTACAATATTATTATTCTCCTCACTATTTAGTGGATGGTAATTCTCTTTCATCTTGTCTTTTTCTAATTCTTTCACATTCAATTCTATTAATTCCAAAGGATAGTTTTTATCTATGGGACAGGCCAATATGTCCAGCATATGTTTTTTCATTTTATATCATCCTAAATTAAGATAAATAGGAGCACCGGTATTACTCGATAAAAGAGCTGCTTCTGCAATCTTGGTTACGTTAGTTGCTTCTTCTGGAGTTACTTCAGTACGATCTCTTTTCCCTTCAATAACCTCCAGAAAATTCCTTAATTCCAGCGAAAGAGGTTCAACTAAATTCACTCTTCTTGGAGTAGTTGTAGATAGAGAATCTTCTATAGTTATTTCCTGTCTGATAAAATCACCATTGATTATAGCATCAGTGCATACCGCGCTAAAGTTTCTAACCTTTTTTGGTGTAATCCAATTTGAAGAAATTACTGCTACTCTATCTTTTCCAAAACCTAGCATGATATTAGAAAAATCTTCAAAGGAGTGAAAAATCTTTCCTGCTCTTGCAAATACAACCTGTGGGTCAGTACCAAAAAGATATATTGCAGTATCTATATCATGAACTGCCGTATCATAAATAATTCCCACATCCTTGATATGTAAAGGCATTCTATTTTCTCGATGAAATTCAATCATAAGTAACTCTCCATAAATTTTTTCAGATAGTATTTTTTTTACATCTTGAACAGCGGGATTAAATCTTTCAATATATCCACATGTAAGTGAGACTTTATTCTTTTTTGCTATTTGTATCATTTCTTCACATTCCTTCGATAAGTAGGATAAAGGTTTTTCAACAAATACATTGATTCCCTTTTCCATCAACTTTTTGCTAACGGGATAATGTGTCTTTGTTGGAGTACAAACTAGGCATGCATCTAAACTTTCGGAATTGATCATATCATCCATTGAACCATAATAATTTACATTATATCGGGTTCCCATGTCTTTTGCTTTAGTTTTATCCATATCGCATATTGATGTTAATACACCAAAATCATGAAGAACCCTTGAATGATTTTTTCCCCAACCTCCAACACCTATGATACCAATTTTTACAATATTGCCATTAGTTGATCCATTTTCATGTAGATTTGTTTTGTCATCCATATTTTTTTCTCTTCCTAATTCTATTACGTTGCCGCCGCTTACATCTTTAATAGGAGGAGAGGGAATACGTTCTACCATACTTCAGTAGTCCATCCTTTGTATTTCTCATTATTGTTGTTACAGGTAACTATTTCATTGTAGGTATTTCTTATTTTTTTAGTTATTTGA
>JAICHH010000037.1 GCA_025922715.1 Nitrososphaeraceae archaeon | reverse complement strand
ATAGTCTTATGCATGGAGATGGACTAAACGATTATGTTGACATTCAACATGATATGATAATGTCTATAGTCGGTCTGTTAAAAAAAAAGAGCCACTCTGCACTAATGGAACGAAGTAATGCAAGAAAGAATGACAAAAAATGCTGGATCTTTTTAATAAAAATAATAAATAATCTTTTTTTATTTATAATAAGTTATATGTTCCTGACAGTCATAAATGTCTATAATACATGATTCTCTGTAGCTATACTAATTAACATACAAAATTATGTAGAACAAAGTTTTAAAATATAGCACACTTATATTGGACATATACGAAGTTATCTTTTAACCAAACTTTTTTTAAAACTAAACTAAATTAAAGTTCTTAGTAATTTTTTTTTGTTAGCTTATTACCTCTAGATTTTAATATTTTATAGATGAAATCACAAAGATATCGAGCATACAATAACAGGTATTGGAAACGACTTCGTCAAAAAATTCATGCTCCTTACAAATATTACAAAAACGGATTAAAATATGGTGATCACTTGCTTCCTTCAGGATATCTTGTTTCTCGGACGTATGGAGCTCTCCACAAGTGTTGGGTTGGGTTTGTAATAGCTAAGAAGAAATATGAATGGGTATGATAGAAATTTACGCTAAACGTATTAAAAAATTAGAAAGAGAATTAGGAATAGAGGTAACTGATTTTTCTGACTGGGGAATTTAATAACAAAATTATTTAAACTCTCATGATGATTGTGATTATAATACATTATTTGTTTTTTTAATAACAAATAAGTTCTATTTTTTCACATTATTTGTTTTTTTAATAACAAATAAGTTCTATTTTTTTCTACTTCAGTATTCCTTTTTTCTTTAGCAAAATGTATAACTTAACTATAATTAGAACCTGTTTTGATCTTGTGTTGGCTCCTATGTCCTATTTTTTATTTTCTGCATTTTTAAGAGAATAAGAAATTCTAGAGTTAAAGCTCACTGAATTATCTAACTTTTCTAAAGAATTACATTTATCAAGCTATTCTTTTATTATCTTGTAACATTGTTGAAATGGTAATTTCTTTATATTAGTATGATATGGTGCTAAAATAAAACTTGATATCATTTTCTGCAAACTTCGAATGGTGTTTGAAGGATTTTCTCGATCCATTCACAATAATAATTATTATTACGGTTCTTTTTGGATAATAATATAGGTGATTTTTATCCCTTTTTTTATTAGCTGTAAGTAGTTTTTGTTTATAGTTGTGATCTTCAATCTTCTTTTGTATCAAATATCTTATAAAATCTTCTAAAAGTTCTGATATAGGAGGCCTATAGCCATTCCATTTCTGAACAATCTTTACTTTATTATTATATGGAATTTATTGATCCAGGTATTCTTAATAAAAAAGATTTTAAAGAAAAATTATTGTTTTTATCTGCTTAATATAGTTGGATCAAAATGATCGATGATAAAGTCTAAACCGTTTTCTATTTCTGTTATGGAAATTTCTTGTCGTAATGTCAATTTAATAGTCACCTTATCCTACTTCTTTTTCTTCTTGAGTTTCTACTCCTCCATTCAATTCTTTGAATTGCTCTTCTGTTATATTATGAATTGGAATTTAAAGTAGTGCTTGAAGTAACCAAATTTTATTAACTAAAACATATCGTTTGGAATCATTGATAATTGTGTTAGAGCCCTTAAGATAAGCGCCGGGAGAGGGATTCGAACCCTCGAGACCTTTCAGTCACAAGCTTTCTTGGCTATTCCAGGCTTGCGCCCTACCAGGCTAGGCGACCCCGGCAATAAGTTTTGTTAAATTACAATAAAAGAATGAAGTGGAAAATATAATCTATTGGATACCATTGTAGAACGTTAATTTTGGCTTAATAATCCAGTATGATAAAATAAAAATAGGGTATAGGGAATTTTCCTATTGATAATGAATAGTGCAGAAATTTCTCATTATTGTAAGAGAGGCAACCATATAGAATGTACTGATTGTATGTGTAACTGTCATATACCAGGTACGATTGAAAATCTTGCGAAAAATATTGCTAAATTAGATAAAAAAACTCCAGGAATAGGAGAAACTATTTAATTTAATTCAGTATACTGAAGGTTTTATTTAGATATTCAAATCAATTCAGTATTATCTTACTATTCATAAATTATTAACGCCAACCTTTCGGATACGTATTTGGTTTCATAATGAGCCGTTTCATGGTAAAAGCAATACCATTTTTATTAGAAACAATTTCATTTATGTTCATAAGAGACTGGGCTAGTCCTACTATTTCCCCTTTTAAAGTGTAGATAGCTACCAAATCATCCTTTTGAATTGATGGTGAAATTTCAGAAATTCCAGGAATAGCTAATTGTGCACCGTGACAAAGAGCATCTACTGCTGTATCTCTAATAACAACTGTTGGAATTTCCTTGAAGCAGGTCTCAATAGGCTTTATCACATTCCTAAGATTTTCTTCGTCATTTTTTTTCTTATATAGATAAAAAGCATTATACAAATCATGAAGTTTGATTAGACCATCTCTTTCAAAGAAATGACTGACTCGAGTACGACGAAGTTCAACCATCGTAGCTCCTGAACCCATAATTTCCCCAATATCATAAATTAACTTTCTTATATATGTCCCAGCTTGACATAATATTCGAAGCAGAATAAGGTTCTTGTTTTCTTCTACGTATTCTATTTCGTGAATTCTACGTATTCGTGTCATTCTCTTTACTGATGATCGCTGTGGAGGCCGTTGGTAAATGTCTCCATGAAATTCTAATAATATTTTTTCAAGAATGTCTCTATCAAAATTCGAGTGAAAACGAGCAATAGAATAGTATTCCTTGGGTCCTAACAACAAAACTGAGAGTGCTTTGGTACTCTCTCCCAATCCCATTGGCAGTAAACCTGTAGCTCCTGGATCTAAGGTCCCGCTATGGCCTGATTTTTCTATATTCAATATCCTTTTGACCCAGGACGCTACTTCATGACTAGTGGGCCCTGATGGCTTATCAATCAATACTAACCCATAATCAAATAAAATGGGGATTGGGCGATAATATGGATAATAACCAAATCTATCGTCCGTCACACTTTCTGATAATTGAATTAATTTATCAAATTGAATGAGTTTTTTATTACGTTGTAAATCCATTGTTAAAAATATTATTTATAGAATATTAATAATTTTAATCTTTTAATATAATTAAAGAATATAAATTTGAACTAAATACGTAAAGATTTTACTATTATTTTTGATATTAAAAGGAGCGAATCAAGATTTAGTAAATCAGTGTCTAAAATAAAATCAAAAACAGAAAGATCTTTTCCAAACTCATATCCATATAAATTATTATAGATACGTACATTATTATCATCGCGTTGTTGAATCACTTCTCTGGCATCTTTAAGGTTCAAGCTATCTCTTTTTGCCATTCTTTTAATTCTGTTACTTCTTGAACCCTTTAACCAGATTTTAATTGATTCTGGAACTAACCACGGCAATGTATAACTAGTCACTACAACTTTTCCCATTCTTACTATTTCAACCAATTTTCTATCTACTTCGATATCAAAATAAGAGTTTGATTCTCTTTCTTCCATGAAATTTTTTGCTTCCTCTGTATCCCACCAATCATTTCCAGATACTAAGTAACCTTTCTCTGCAGCCAACATTTTTAATACATCCCCACCATTGTAATGTTTGTACCCAAACTCTTTCGCTAATTCTGTAGCAATAGTTGTTTTACCTACTGCTGGCCAACCAGATATAACAATACTATTTAGTATTTTATTTTTGTAATTAGATGTAACCAATTTATGTCATACTTGGAAGTGAAGTTTTGGTTAATTTGGCGACAATGCCGCTCGTTCCGAGGGAAGTAATAAGAAACCATCCCCATAAAAAAATTTCTCCAGCGATATTGCAAACACCTTTGGGCTGACCATTTTCATCAAGGGCAGTATCCAATTTCACATTTTCCTCTGTACACATTATGTACGGGATATGAAGTGGTGAAATGGCCACCGTTTGTCCAAAAATAGAAGGAAATACAAGAATCCAGAGCATAAATGAAGGTATCATATAAAGCATCATAGGTCTCATTTGTTGTTGTTGCATTTCTAAACTCATTTTATTAACATATGCTTGCTTTTTCTTTAGCTCACTAATTCTAACTTTATCCTGTTTTCTAATAGCAGCGGTATACTCTTTTCTCCATTCATTTGTTTCTTTCATCACTTTTGATAGTCTATCAATATCAGTAGTTTTTTTTCTCAGAATCGCGAACGCAAAATTTAGACCAATTGCTATTAAAGCAGCTACAATCATAGCAGAAAATAGATCTGGGAATATTGGATGTTTAGTATATGTTGGCATAAGTCCAGGAATCTGTAAAATAAGATCATTTAAATACATATTAATTGTGTTTTTTCATGTGTCCAATATTAATGAAACCATTTTTTGAGTACACTCTGTCAAGGATCCCTCATGATTAGCAAGAATTTTAAAAGGCGCCCCAGATATTATGGAACAGCAAGAAATTAGCATCTTTGAAACGTCAATTTCATTTTTTATCGAATCCATTGATATCATATCTCTAATGCGGGTAGAATCATTTTGTCGTCTATGATAAATTTCCTCTGGATTTGCAATTATTAATATCAGATGAGTTGGTTTCATATTGGTTAATAGATCCGCCGGTAATCCTGGGTAGTATCCTTTTTTAGTGTTTATAAATAAATGAGTATCAATTATTACCACGTCAGAATATATTTGTGAAATTTTGTTTGCAGCTAGGTTCTGTAATTTTTTCTGGTCCTCAATAGAAAGGCGGCGTATTTCATCTCTAGTTTGAATATTCAATTTTTTTGCCTCTTCTAACATTATCTTTCCAAATTCTGCTAGATGAGTTTTGACATCCATTTGTTCTAGTGTATTTTTCACGCTAGAAACAATAGTGGTTTTGCCTACACCTGGTATACCTACTACAATTATACGTTTAGTCTTTTCTTCCAATTAAAGCCGCCAATTTTGGCATAGTAGTATCTACCTTTTCTCTGATCAACAGATTATAGTAGTTAACTAAAATATCTACCATTAACAACAATCCTATACCACCACCAAAAAGACCAAGAACATCCGAAACCGATGCCAATAGTCCAATGGCAACACCACCTATTATGGTTACAGATGGAATATATTTATCCAATACATTTTGAACAGAATTTTGTGATCTTCTAAACCCCGGTATTTGAACATCTGCATCTAAGAGATTTTTTGCCGCAGCTTTTGCTGAAAGTCCTCCCAGTTCTACCCATAGTCTACCAAATACAGTAACAATAGCTGTCACAAAGATGATATTCGTTACAGCCCTTATTGGATCTTGAGCAACTATATCTAATCCTCTGGGAGTACTCAGATAGTATAATAATCCACCGGTAGGAGTCTGTTGTTGTCCTGGATCAAACTGAGCTATCCAGTTAAAAAATGGATTGTCATTTTGTGGATTATAATTTGCCCATAACATTTGACCCATAAACATAGCATTAGCGATCAAAGCAGTAGATAAAATGACGGGTATATTAGATACATAAAGAAGTTTGATCGGATAAACTGCTGTAAAGCCTCTATACTTTGTTGAAACAATCGGAATATCAATATGGATTCCCTGTGTGTATACGAGGAGGGCCAAAACACCTCCAGTCAAGATAAAGGTAAAAACACTGGGTAACTGACCACTTCTAAAGAAAGTATCAGCAAGATCTCCAGTTGCTGCAGAATCAATGATAAACGGAATAATTCCAACGGGACCGTCAGGTCCAGCAACAGGACTGAATACACTCCATAAGATTGTTTGAGCTACACCAGCCATAATAAATAAGCTTATACCTGAACCTAATCCCCAGCCCTTTTGAATTAATTCGTCTAATAGCATTACAATAAGACTCGTAAATATCAATTGTGCTATCAAAATCGGTACAAAGTCAGGTGAAGCAACTAAGGGTCCATAGACACTTGCTCCATATAGACCTCCCTCTGCAATAATAACAATTATAGTTACAATTTTAGTTGCTGAAGTAAAAAGGGCTCGATCATCAGGGTTTTTGAAGTTTAATTTTAAAATATCTGATCCCTTAAGCAATTGCATAAGTAATCCAGCAGTTACAATAGGACCTATTCCAAGTTCTAGTATAGTCCCCTGTTGTGCGGCAAAAATCACACGGGCAAATGCAAGAAAATCGAATTGAGGTTCATCAGTTACACCATAGAGAGGAACCTGTCCCATTACCAAGTACGCAAAAACAGCTATTCCACACCAAACAAATTTTTCGGTTAAAGATATTTTCTTCTTGGGTTTTTCTACTTGAGGAATATATCTGGATATTGTTTTTATTGATTTTCTGATAAAACCTTCATTCTGAACTGTGTTCATTGGAAATTACATTTCCTCCAATTGCTTTGATTTTCTCAACTGCCCGTCGAGAAATTTGCTCTACCTTTACAGTCATTTTAGTTGTAACCCTACCTGCCCCTAACAACTTATTGATTCCAAGAGTAGTTAAATCTAAAGTTTCACTTTGAGTAGATTGGTTTTTGATCTGTTTAAAGTATAATAAATCCAAATCTCTCAAATTTGCCCATTTTTTTACTTTAATTTTGTGATGAGATTTAGTTTGAGGATGTCCAAAATGATCTGGCTCTTCAATAACAGTACGTATCCAGAAATGTTTATGCTTACCAGCTTGTCCAACCCCACCTCTGGAGCCGGACTGTCTATGTTGACCAATTTGTCCCCATCCACAATATCGTGTTCCACGTTGCCTCCTACTTTTTCGTAATCTAGTAGCCATAATCAAGACTCCTCAATTTTTTTTTATGAATAAAAAAGATTAGCGAAATCATCATCATTCTTCCATAAATAAAATTTTGTAGTATTTATATCATTCTCCTTACTAGATCAATCAATTCGTTGTTTTCTCCCAGTGTACCTTTCTGAGTATATTGAGTTTTTGTCTTTCTCTTGAACCCTCCTTTAGGAGGACTTAATGAAAACCAAGGTTTCAAATCTTCTAGTTCAGATATACTAATATTATTATTATGAATTGCATTAGCTAAATCATTGATAGTTTTGTAATTTGATGGAAGACTCGAGTTATTTAGTGAATGTAATCCTTTTTTTCTCCCTCTTTTTTCCAATAGTTCTTTAATAATGGATTCATCAACAGATTTCCAAGCAACAATGTCTTTGACTTTACGTAACATTCCTAATGTCTGACTATTTTCTGTAACGATTGTTGCATTAAACTTTTTTCTCAAGTTTAAATTTTCTAAAGTTTTCTCTGCCCAGCTTGGAATATTAACAATTCCCCGAATTCTAACAACTAGATAGACCATATTTCATCATTAACCTGCTGTATATGTACTTCTTAAAGCATTGAATATTGCTTTTGTGGTTGAAGCCATAGTACTTGTTGAGCCATAGGATTTTGTCCAAGCATCTTTTAGTCCAGCCAATTTTAAGAGCTTTTTTATTTCTTCTCCTGCTACCAAACCTAATCCTCTAGGGCCAGGTAATATCTCAAGTGTTACGCTCCCACCCTTTCCCGATACCTGAAATGGAATTGAATGTAATTGATTACATCGACATTCCCAACTACCACATCCAAGTTTAATTGGAATCACATTTAGATAAGAAGCGGTAGTAGCTTTGTCAATTGCATTTCGCATTTGTGCCGCCTTTCCTTTACCTATTCCAAACCAACCGGCTTCATTTCCTACTGCAACCAATGCATCAAATCTAGTCATTTCCCCAGCGTCAGTTTGTTTTTGAACAATGCCTACATGTACTACTTGGCTTTTCATGTCCGGAAGTAGTTGTTTTACAATTTCAGATTCTTGGATGCGCATTCCGTTTTCAAAAACTTGTTCCATAGAAGATATCTTACCACCTGCAACAAGCATACCTAATGTTGTCCGAGGTTTCCATTCTACTTGTTTTTCTTCTCTACGAAACTGATGACTCATTTATTAAGTCTCCCGTCAGATTGATTTACTTTCTCGCCTTTATTTTTATTAGACTTATGCAAATAATTATTTTCATTTTTTATAAAATTTTGAACATCTAAATTCATTATTTTTTCTTTACACTCCTCAAAATGACTTTTATAATTCTCAGGATTTAAACCATTTTTTATAATAGTAGAAAATCTTTTATTATAAATTTCTGCATCAGACTTTAAATCTGATGCATAAGTAGATATATGCTCACCAGAAATTCGTTCATTGCTTGGAAAAGAGTCTTCAGATGATGGTATCTCGATTCCACCGTCTATTAGCCCTTTTAAACATGCAGATATCCTTTCAGTAAAGGTATCTTTGCCTGTATAAAGTATAGCATTATTAATTCCCTTAAAAATCGCTTTTTTTCCTAGTAATAATCCTGTTAAGTAACAGGCAGGAAGAGAATTTAAAGAACCTTTCCAACCAAGTTTTGGTAAATTAGTACTATGAGCAGATGTGATTACCTTATCACCAGTTATAGAAGGTTCTATTATTTGTGTTAAAATATTTTGATTTGTAACTTTTATAGTTATAAATCTCTTTTTACTTAATAATAACGATGAGCGTTTATGATAATTAGTTTTTCTTTCTCTAATTCTCTTTAAAGTATGTACATAATTCATTACTGTTTTTTCTCCAATTTTTTTTGATAATAAATGCAGAATTTTACAAGCACTTATAAACGTTCTATTACTAATTTAGATTTTATTTATTTTTTTTATATTGCTCATTCTATTAGCAATCAATGCAGCGAATGAACCTGCTCCTATTCCATTATCTATATTTACTACTGTTAATCCAAGTGCACAGCTTTGAAGCATTGAAGATAAAGCAGCAATACCATTAGAACCGAATCCGTAACCAACCGAGGTAGGAACTCCGATAACAGGTACATTTACGCATGAGGTGACCAAAGAGGCTAAAGCACCTTCCATGCCAGCAACTACTACGATGGCTTGAACATTTTCTGAAATCATCTTTTCTAGAGTTGGAAAAACTCGATGAATTCCTGCTATACCAATGTCATACGAAATAATTGAGTCACAATTCATTGCTTTAGCCATTAACCTTGATTCTTCTGCTATGCCAATATCAGAGGTACCACCTGAAATAATTCCTATTTTATAATGATGATATTTAAATTTTGAAAATTTTGATAAAAAAATAGTAGAACTACTTCTACCAATTTCAACATACAAATTCTTCTTTTTCACAAAGTTTATTAATTTTTTAATATGTTCTTTTTTGACCTTGCTTACAACTATTGTTCTATTTTTTTTTAATATATTTAAAATTATCTTTTCAATATCAGGATAATCTTTATTTGCTGCATATATTACTTCTGGAATGCCCTTTCGAAAATTTCTATTAATATCTAATTTTGCAATATTTTTTCCAATACTGCAAATATAGGAAGAGGTAATTCTTCCTTTAAGCTCATTAAGTGATATATTTCCATTATTATACTGAGTTAATAATTCTTCAAATTCCATTATGTTATTTTTGATTAATCAAATTAATTGCTTCTCTTACACTTGTAACTCCTAAATCAAAAATTTTTCTTTCAAATTCATTTAACTCTAGTTCAATTATCTTTTCGATACCATTGGATCCTAATACTACTGGAACACCTATACACAAATCAGAAATCCCATATTCTCCATCCAGATAGGCCGAAACAGGAATCACCTCTTTTTTGTTTTTTTTCATACTTTCAATCATTGTTGCAACTGCATTTCCAGGGGCATAGACTGTTGCGCCTTTTAATGCGATAACTTCTGCAGCAACTTTTTTTGTTTTTTCAAAAATTTCTTGAGATTTTTCTTCAGATAAAAATTCACTTATGGGAATTCCACCAATTGAAGAAAATCGTATTAAAGGTAACATATTCTCACCATGTTCGCTTATCACCATTGCTTGGATCGAAGCCCTTGAGCAACCGCTAGCATCATGAATAAAACTTTTAAATCTTGATAAATCTAACATACCTCCCATTCCAATTACCTTATTTTTATTGAATTTTGTAGTTTTTAAAGCCACATAAGTCATAGGATCAAGTGGATTAGTAACAACAATTAATGTTGCATTTTTTGCATGTGTTGAAATTTTAGTGGCAACATCTTTTACAATACTAGCGTTTTTATTTAATAAGTCCATTCTTGTCATTCCAGGTTTTCTTCCCATACCTGCTACAAGAACAATAAAATCAGAATTCTTCATGTCCTCATAACTATTTGAGCCTTTTATTTTAGAATCTATTCCCCGTTCAGATAATTGGTGATTAATATCCATTGCTTCACCTTGCGGAAGACCCTCTATTACATCCAAAAGTATTATATTATCTAGTTCTCTTAATCCGCAATTTAACGCCACAGCTGCACCTACTTTTCCAGATCCGACTATTGTAATTGTCATAAAGTGGAATTATTTCTGGATAAATTATAGTTTACTGAAAATATTAAAAGTATGTTTTGTATGTGTGCAGTAAATGAAAAATATTGCATTGATAAACATCTTGATAAAATAAGTAATTTTAATTTATGTTTACTTAATATAATAATGCATAAAGTTGTCGAAAATTTCTATCATTGATGCTCAGGTTGCTGGTTTATCAGGCGATATGATGTTATCTGCATTAATAGATCTAGGAGCAGATAAAAAAAAGGTAATTGATTCAATATACAGCTGTGAAAACAGTATACCGGGGAGCAAAATAAAAGATGTCAGGTTCGAGAAGGTTAATTCTAATGGATTTACTGCAACTAGATTCTATTTGGAATATAAGGAGGAAATTCAAGAAAGAAAAGGAATTGAAATAATTAAAAATATATCCAAATCCACAGAATATTTAGATTTAAAACCTCGTTCTAAGTCTTTTATTGTGGATTCAATAAAGACTTTGATAGATGCAGAAGCAAAAATTCACGGAGAATCAGTAGATCAAGTCTATCTCCATGAAGCTTCCAGTATTGATACTTTTGTTGATTTAATTGGATGTGCAATTGCATTAGAAGATTTAAAGATTTTTGATTCTAAAATATTATCTACTTATATCTCCATAGGTAATGGTTTAACTACTTTCTCTCATGGAACTATTCCAAATCCTACAAATGCAATTCTAGAAATTTTTAAAGGAAAGTCATTTGTTTTAACTGGCAATGATCAAGGAGAACTAACTACTCCTACAGGAGCAGCAATGTTAGTTAATCTATCCTCTGAATGTATTAGATATTATCCTCCTTTTATTCCAGAAAGAATAGGTCTTGGAGCCGGTCATAGAAAACTAAAAGATAGACCCAATGTTTTGAGGATAGTCATAGGAAAGGATCCAGTTATCTCTTATTTAAATAATGAAAAAATGTTTTTAATTGAAACAAATATAGATGACTTAAATGGAGAAATTATTGGTAATTTAATAGAAGTTTTGATGAGAGAAGGAGCAAGAGATGTAACAATTATTCCAGGAATAACAAAGAAAAATCGACCTGTAAACATCATAAGAGTTCTTTCTGACATAGTTAAGACTGATAGTCTCATTGATAAGCTATTTAAAGAAACTGGAACTTCAGGAATAAGAATAAATGAAATTAATAGAATAACTTTAGAAAGGAACATAATAATTATACAGGTAACTATTAATCATTCCAAGTATGATGTCAAAGTAAAAATAACAAAAGATTCATCAAATAATATCATCAATATCAAACCAGAATTTAATGATTTGAAGAACATAGCTAATAGTGAAGATAGTTCATTAAAAGCAATTCAAGAATTAGTTATGTTCCAGATATTTAAAAAATTTAAGGCGAATAGTTATGAGTAGTGAAAAAAGTCTTTTACAATTAAAAGAGTGGTTTAAAAAGAATACAAAAGGAAATGTATTCATTGCATTATCAGGTGGAGTAGATAGTGCGGTAGTGGCATTAGCTGCAAAAAAAGCACTAGGTGAGAAAGCAATCGCTATTACTGCAAATTACAAAACTCTTGCATTATTTGAACTAGAAGATGCAAAGAGAGTCGCCCATGAAATAGGAATACAACATATAATAATTGAGTATAACGAGTTGGAAGATGAGAATTTTGTAAAAAATGATATTAACAGATGTTATTACTGTAGAAAAAGTTTGGGGGAAAATATCAAAAGATATGAAAAGAAATACCAGGTAATGGACGTAGTTGATGGAACTCATTTGGACGATACAAATGACTATCGCCCTGGTTTGAAAGCGATGAGAGAATATAAAATAAAAAGTCCTTTATTAGAAAATAGAATTGGAAAAAAAGAAATAAGAAAAATTGCTAGAAGATATAATATTAGTGTTGCAAATAAGCCTTCTAATTCATGTTTAGCATCTAGAATTCCGTATGGCAATAACATCACTCAAGAAAAATTAAAAAAAATAGAAATAGCAGAAAAAAAAGTTAAGGAGTTATTTGATATTAATCATGTTAGAGTAAGGGATCATGGCGAGATAGCAAGAATAGAAATTGGAAGAGACGAAATGGAAAAAATGTTTAATAAAATGAAACTTAATCAGTTAGATCTAGAATTAAAAAATATTGGTTTCAAATATGCATCTTTAGATTTATACGGATATAGATCTGGCAACCTAATCGTGATTAATGACTAACTTGATTAAAAATAAATCCAATAGCCATTTAATTTATCTAGATCATGCTGCATCAACTCCTGTACTCCAGGAAATTATTAATGAAATGATACCATATCTAGGAGATTTATATGGTAACCCTTCTTCAAACCATACATATGGAATAAAATCAAAGATTGCAATTCAAACTGCTAGGAGGAGAGTTGCCTTTCTTATAGGTGCTAAACCAAGCGAAATTTTTTTTACATCTGGTGGAACTGAGTCAGATAATTTAGCTTTGAAAGGGATAAGCAAAAGTATTAGAAATTATCAAAATAAAAAAAACCATATAATTACTAGTTCAATTGAACACGATGCAATACTAGAAACCTGTCATTATTTAGAAAAGGATGGCTTTAATGTTACCTATCTAAATGTAGATAAAAACGGTATTATCGATAAAACTGAACTAAAAAACCAACTTACTGAAAAAACAGCGTTAGTCAGTATAATGCTAGCTAATAATGAAATTGGTGTTATTCAACCAGTTAAAGAATTCTCAAAAATTGTTCACGACTTTGACAAAAGGATAATATTTCATTCTGATGCCGTTCAAGCGGTTGGAAAAATACCTGTAAATGTTAAAGAACTGGATCTCGATTCATTATCATTGTCTTCCCATAAAATTAATGGACCAAAAGGAGTAGGTGCATTATACGTACGTGAAAAGGTAAATTTGGAACCTTTGATGCAAGGAGGTGGACAGGAATTAACCTTTAGATCAGGAACTGAAAATGTTCCTGGTATTGTAGGTTTCGGAAAAGCATCGGAGATAAGCATGCTGAACTTAAAAAATAATTCTCAGTACTTGTATTATTTGAGAGATTACTTTATTAATAGAATAAATGAGGAAATCTCCGGTAGAATGTTAAATGGCTCCCTTGAAAGTAGATTACCCAATAATGTTAATTTTACTTTTTTAGGGATAAACGGTGAAGATTTACTAATTAAATTAGATGAAGATGGAATCTTGGCATCTACAGGCTCCGCTTGCTCTGCAAATCTACAACAAGAATCTCATGTTTTGAAAGCTATTGGTCTGAATCATGAAGAGATTTCAGGTTCAATTAGATTTACTTTAGGAGTACAAAATACCAAGGAAGAGATAGAAAAAACTATTATAACTTT
>JAICHH010000036.1 GCA_025922715.1 Nitrososphaeraceae archaeon | reverse complement strand
ATACCAAGCTGACTCATATGATAAACCAAAATATCCACCAGCAAAGCCACAATACCAAGCTGACTCATATGATAAACCAAAATATCCACCAGCAAAGCCACAATACCAAGCTGACTCATATGATAAACCAAAATATCCACCAGCAAAGCCACAATACTAATAAGATGAGTTATTGGTAACATAATTAAAAATTTTTGGGTACTTAAGTACCTCATCCTATTTTTCTTTATCTCATATAGACTGAAAATTTAGTAGTGAATAATTTTTTGAAAAATATAAGTGAGCAAAGTTTTTAGAGTATACTGTATATTTTATTGAATCTAACTACAATTTTACGTCCTCTCGTATTTTTTCTTCTATCGTTATATCGCTCCTTACCAATTTTTAATAATGTAATCAAAAAATATACTTCTCATCGGGAATTTTTTATTATAAGAATATCTGTAGTAAGGGCTGGTAAATGCTATGTAATAAACCTCCCGTCTTATGGATACCTCCCGTCTTATGGATACTTAATTTTTATTAATTAATGTTTTTCCGCTATTTTTTGATTTCTTCAATTGTAATCCTTTAACATAAAATTATTCCAATAAAAACTAAATTATATTAATTAATATATAGGATATGAGAAAAAAAAATTTTTCATAATGTTTTTAACTTATTCTTTCTATTATTAAATAGTAAATAAAATATGACTGATATTCTTCGAAATAGTATTAGAGCAGGGAATGATTCGAATGAGATAGATGATCATCTAAAAATATTTGGAAAGCATGGTGTCGATGTCGATTATACTTTATTTGGCTATTGTAATCTTTGCAACACGCGAATTGATGAATTTGGATTTTGTGCGTGTAATGGAGGTGCTGCCGATTAAATACAGTTATGATAAATCATTTGAACTAAATCTTTGGATAAGTTTTTTCTGAATAATTCTTCAATGTAAAAAATTTATTTTAAAAAACTAGAGACTCAAGATGTACTATTCAAACAACTAGGATTATTTCGAGCTTATTTATGAAAGTCACCTCTTTGGATTTGTAATACCTATTTTTATATCCATTAGATAACGTTGCACCTAAATGTGACAGCATTTGCACCATTAAACACGACATTGTATTTTCCTCATATGGTATAATAAGATTTATTCATATTTAGCCTATTATTACCTGTTTATAGATATGAAATAAATCCGACGGCCATATTTATATACGACTATTGAAAATTTTTTACTTTGTAAAGGGTTGAAGAGTTCTAGAAATAATGTTCTTCGAACAGAATTCCTCTGGGTTTCTAATAACTAATTCTGAATTATATTATAACTTCAAATCTTCAAACCTAGAATAAGGTTTATATTCTGGAAAAAAAGTAAAAATGAGCAAGTCTTTTCATAACCACTTTAATCGAGCCAAAAGATATAACATTACGTTTTATCTTTTAGCAGATTTTACATACTCTATAAGTATTCATGTCTATAAGTTTTCTGAATATAAAATACACACAAAACTAAGTATATTAGAATCCATCCAAAGTTAATTCAAAATCTTTCGAGTATTATTTTAGTCAGACTTTTTGAAATTTAAGACACAATAGCTAATAGTATATTCGAGATACCATTAAATTCATTAAATATTAAAGCAGTAGCCACTACTTCCTCTTAAAAAGAAACATGTAGTCTTATTTTCTTATATATTAGTTGTTTAGATAAAATTTATTTTTTTGATTTTTCAGGGTAGTTAGGTGTTTCGACTTTTTTCCAGATAGTTCTATAGTTTTTATGGTCAATTAATTCTATTCCATATTTTTCTTTCAATTTCATACGAATATTGTCTGATTTTTCAAATTCTTTATTTTTTCTGAATTTATTCCTTTGAAAGATCTGATTCTTGACTTCATTCGTATCTTTATCTGATAATTCTAACACTCTAAGTCCAAAAATATACAAAATCTCTCTGAAGATTGGAAATACAATATTCGAGATGCTTATTGTTATCTTTTCTTTAGTCGCATACTTATTTAATTCAGAAACAAATTTCATAAATTCAGAAAGTGCAAGTGAAGTATTAAAATCATTTTCCATATAGTTTCTTATAGAAGTTAGAGTGTTTTGTGATAAATTTAAAGCATCAAAAGGTTCTTCTTCAATAGCATTAGGGAACTGTAATTCATAAAAACAATTTTCAATCATTCTCCATTTAGACTGAGATTCGATAAGATTGGATGGTGTATATTCTAGCGGTTTTGAATAGTGAGTAGATAAACAAAGAATTCTTATGGTATTTGCTCCCCATTTATTAATAGCATTTTGTATTGATACTATATTGCCTAGTGATTTGGACATCTTTTCAGAATTAATATTGACCATACCACAATGCATCCAAATCTTTGCAAATTCTTCGCCTGTTATTGATTCGGATTGTGCTATTTCGTTCTCATGATGAGGGAATATAAGATCGTTTCCACCACCATGAATATCCATTGTATTTCCCAGATGTTTTAATGCCATTGCAGAACATTCTATATGCCATCCAGGTCGTCCTGTTCCCCAAGGAGTTTTCCATAAAGGCGATTCCGATGAAAATTTCCATAAGGCAAAATCAAGCGGATCTTTTTTGGTAGGATCTACCTCTATTCTTGCTCCAGATTCAATACTTTCGGAAGTTTTCTTAGAAAGTTTCCCATATTGTGAAAATTTTTTTACTTGAAAATAAATACCATTTGTACTGATATAAGCATAATTTTTTTCAAGCAGGTAGGTTATTAATTCAATCATGTAGTTTATATGATCTGTTGCCTTGGGATAATGAATTTCTTCTAATACATTTAATGTAGAGGCATCTTCCATGTATTTTTTAATATATTTTTGTGATACTTCTTTGTAATCGATATTCAGTGACTTTGCTTTTTTTATTATTTTGTCATCAATATCTGTAAAATTCTGGATGAAAGTGACTTTATGATGCTTTGATAATAAATATCTATGTAAAACGTCAAATATAATAATGGTTCGAGCATGACCAATGTGAGATTCATCATAAACAGTTATTCCACATAAATAAATCTTAACATTATTATTGTTTATATGTAATTCATCAACTTTTGTTGATAGAGTGTTATATAGTTTCAAAATCAATCTTTTTTTATTTAATCGAACTATAAATAGATAATAAAAGTGAAATCTACTCACTAAATATCAATAAAAATATCATTTCCACGTATGTCTAGGTTATACGTTTCCAATTTAACATCTTTAAGATAGTCAAGTAATTCTCCTGTCCGCATATTATAGTGCCAGAAATGAAGGGGGCATTCTACGACTTCACCATCAATTTTTCCTGGTGCAAGTGAACCATCTTGATGTCGACATAATGCTTCAAGAGCATAATATTTTCCATTTGTATGAAAAATAGCCACACGATTTCCATTTACGTTTACTTCTTTTCCCTTATTGTTAGGAATGTCACTTGTTTTTGCAATTTTTGTCCACGCCATGAACTTATAAAATTAGTCTAGCATCGGTTATAATTTTCTTACCACCATTTATACATTATTCCAATGATAAAATCTATTGTTAAAGCAAAATTCTCAATCCAGAGTGTTAATTACATACAAAGAGCTTCAATATTTCATATTTAATATCTACACTATTTTAATTATTATATTAAATGAAAAATCAATCTTCGACACATAAAAAGTCATTGGGAATAAAATATACTAATTCTCGAGATTTGTTCGAGACCGGTAAATTATCATATGAATGGGCTGTTGGAATGATGAAAATTATTACAAAAATAACTGATAAATATAGAAAAACTAAACCTTTAGCCAATTTTAAATTAGGTTTTTGTTTGCATATAACCAAAGAGACGTCTGTACTCCTAATGGCAGCAAAAGCACTTGGCGCACACATATCAATCTGTTCAGCAAATCCCCTATCTGTTCAAACCGACGTAATAGAATTTTTGAGATACAATGAAATAGATGTATTTGCAAAAAAAAATCCTAGTCGACTCGAGTTTTTTGCAAATATGATTAAAGTTGCAGAGAGTAATCCTCATATTATTACTGATGATGGTGCTGAGTTACACAGTATTGTTCATAAACAAAAAATAAAAGGAATACTCGGCGGTACAGAACAAACTACCTCAGGAATTTTTAGAATTTTATCACTTAAATCCAAAACTGGGCTAAATTATCCTATAATTGGTGTTAATAACGCTAAATCAAAACATTTTTTTGATAATCGTTATGGAACAGGTCAAAGTACCATTTATGGCTTACTGAAAACTTTAGGAATTTTGATAGCAGGTAAAAAATTTGTAGTATGTGGTTATGGATGGGTAGGTAAAGGAGTATCTTCATGTCTTCGAGGTTTGGGGGCCAGAGTCACTATAACGGAAGTGGATCCTATTAAAGCATTAGAAGCTCATATGAATGGATTTGATGTACAAAGACTTAAAGATACTTTGCCAAATGGTGATTGTTTCATTACATGTACTGGACAAAGGGATGTAATAACGCAACACGATTTTGATATTCTAAAAAATGGTGCATTTCTTGCTAACGCTGGACATTTTGATCTTGAAATCGATGTTGGTTATTTATATGCACAAAATAAACAACCGGTGCAGCTGAGACCTTACGTAGAATCCTTTGATATTAAAGGAAAAAAAATTAATCTAATTGCAAAAGGAAGGGTTATAAATTTAGTAGGAGGGGAGGGAAACCCATCAGAAGTAATGGATTTATCTTTTTCAAATCAATTATTATCGATATTGTATATTACAAAAAACTATAAAAATTTAGGAAAAGATCTACATCAAGTCCCTAACAAAATAGATGAAAAAGTTGCAAAGGTTGCTCTATCGTCATTTGGAATAAAGATTGATAAACTTACAAGAGAACAAATTGACTATCATACTAAAGCTGATGTCACTTACTAAAAATAGGTAGATCCTTCGAATAAAAAGATTTAATGGATTTTTTGATCTAATCTTCTATACCAAAACAAAATTTTCTGGCTGGTGATTAATAGGTATATAAAATTGAACAAATGGAAATGAAACCCAATATCATTTTATTACCGAAAATAAAAATTAATTTTATATAATGCTCTCCAAACCTAATAGCAATAATTTTTATACCAATAATAAATTATCTTCTTATAGTCTTAATAGTAAAGAAGAATTGGAAGCAAATAAACCTATAGTAATTACTACTGCCCTTCCCTATGCTAATGGTGAAATCCATCTTGGACATATATCTTCAACTTATCTTCCAGCAGATATCTTTACAAGATTTTTGCGAATATCAAAAATGAAGGTCTTTCATGTTGGTGCGTCTGATGATTTTGGTACTCCCATTTTAATTAAAGCAGAAAAAGAAAATAAAACTCCCAAGGAATTTGTTGATTACTGGAACAGACGCGACCTAGAAGATTTTAATGCAATTGGAATTTCCTTTGATAAATTTTATAAAACAAGTTCTATTGAAAACCAAAAATTTGTACAATATATTTTCAATAAATTGAGAAGTAATGGCCATATATATGAAAAAGAAGTAATTCAATTTTATTGTGATTTCGATAACAAATTTTTACCAGATAGATATGTTATAGGAATTTGTCCTTATTGTAGGTCAAAGGACCAATATTCGGATCTCTGCGAAAAATGTGGAAGAGTTCCTGAAGAAATATTAGAACCAAAATGTGGGATCTGTGGTCAATCACCGATAAAGAAAACAAGTAAACATTATTTTTTTAAATTATCTAACTTTTCTTTTGAATTAAAAGAATGGCTAACAAGGAATAAGAACCTTCAAGAAGACATAAAAAACTATGTTCTACATTGGATTGGCGAGGGATTAGAGGATTGGGATATTACTCGAGATCTAGATTGGGGAATAAAGATTCCATTAGAGGATGCTAAGGGAAAAGTCTTCTATGGCTGGTTTGATAATCATCTTTGTTATATATCCACCTTCAATGCTCTAATTAAAGAAAGAATAGGCAGACATGGAAAAGATATTTGGAATACTTCATCTATCTATCATTTTATTGGAAAAGATATAATATATCATCATTTCCTTTTTCTTCCTGCTATTAGAATGGGAATTAATAGGGAATATAAACTTCCTGATTATATCCCTGTTCGAGGGCATTTAATGCTTCATAATAAAAAAATATCAAAAAGCCGAAATTGGTATATTGGTCTAAAAGAATTTATATCTCTCTTTAAGCCAGACTTCCTGAGATTTTATATTGCTTTAATAAGTACATCTAGCCAAGATGATATTAATTTTGATTGGGATATTTTCTATAGCACAATTAATAATG
This sequence comes from Nitrososphaeraceae archaeon, assembly GCA_025922715.1. Classification (GTDB taxonomy): domain Archaea; phylum Thermoproteota; class Nitrososphaeria; order Nitrososphaerales; family Nitrososphaeraceae; genus TH1177. The sequence goes on along the minus strand of JAICHH010000036.1, from coordinate 7,521 downwards.
AACTCATAGATAATATTGGAAATTTCATTAACAGAACTTTATCTTTTATAAAAAAAAATTATGATGGAATTGTACCCGAACCTGGAGTTTACTATGAAGAAGACAAAAATGGTATAAAAGCCATAATGAATATAGCCAAAGATACCGGAGAATTTTTACATAAAACAGAAACTGATAAAGCATTAAAAACTATTTTGAAATTCTCTAATTTTTTTAATCAATATTTTCAAAGGAAAGAACCATGGTGTAACAAGGATTCCACAGCACATACTACTCTTTATATCTCAATTAATGCAGTTAGAGCATTGGCGATACTTTTATCACCTTTTATCCCCAAGTCTGCTGAGATAATTTGGTCACAATTAAATAATAATGACAAAGTGCACGAAGAATCATGGGAAGGATTATCTTTATTAAAAATTCCACCAGGGCATAGAATAGGTAATATCTCACCAATATTTAAAAAAATAGAGAGAAAAGAGATTGAAAAGGAGAAAATAAAATTAGGTTCTATTGATTGATCTTTTATGAATAAAATGATTAAATATAAAAGAGGATTAGTTATTGGGAGATTTCAGCCTTTTCATAATGGCCATTTAGAACTTATTCGCCAGATAATGGATGAATGTGAAGAATTGATAGTAGTTATAGGAAGCGCACAATTTAATTACTTAGTAAAAGATCCATTTACTGCAGGAGAACGCATAGAAATGATTCATGCTTCACTTTCATTTCAAACGTTTGATCGTAGTAGAATTTTTATAATCCCTTTAGAAAATTTTGAGAATAATGCATGTTGGTTTCAATATTTAAAATCAATGGTTCCAAAATTTGATATTTTATATTCAGGAAATGAATATGTACGTTATTTATCAAAGAAAGAAATAGTCGTAAAAGAACCTACCTTTAAAAATAAATTCAGATTCAATGGAGAAAATATTCGCAAATTAATAGTAGACCATAAAAAATGGGAGGATTTAGTTCCAAATCCGGTCAAAGAAATAATAATGAATATAGAAGGAGTTGAACGAATAAGAATCTTATCAAAGTCAGACACCCATCCACAACAATGGTGAGAATCTCTGCAAAATAAAAGAGAATGTCCTGTTTGTAGCAAATGTGGTTGTACGAAATTCAAAGTTATTGAGAAAAATTCCTCTAGTGAATTTATTAAAATTCGATGCTTAAAATGCTTTAAAATAACAATGATTTAGTGTTAATTTTTCATTATCGTTCTATAATTTAAATGGAAATCTTATTTTTAACGATGGAATAAAACATATTTTATGTCCATATCTTTAGATAATTATACCCGTCCCATTCTTTATCTTGTATAGTCTTCTCTATCCGTTATATGTAGTATACTAAATGAACTAATAAAAAGTAATTAGATTCACATTTCTTAAGACTATAAGAACTCTAATTAAAATCCTTTTAAAACATTTTTACAAAAAAATTATAATTATATATTTAATTATTTTGAATGATGCCTTTATACCTATTATATTCAAGGCACCGATATTTTCTATGTGGCTGTTATTATATCCAACTTATCTCGCAGAGTCGTTAAAATCTATTTTAGCACATCCTTTAGTTTTGAAGTTCTGGTTTCTTAATTACATTATATCGCGAACTAACCCCATTATAATCAAAGCGGGAGGATGAGCCAACTTAAAGTTCAAGAGCAGTTATTATTTATAAAGCCTCATTTTATATCTTTTTATGGTTAAAAAGTGGGGCGATAATGATGTAACACTTGATACTATTAAGAATCAAATAATTGCAGTAATTGGATATGGAATTCAGGGAAAAGCTCAAGCTAATAACCTTAAAGATTCTGGACTTGATGTTGTTGTAGGATTACGTAAAGAGGGTAATTCATGGAAAATTGCAGAAGCGGATGGACAAAATGTTATGGAAGTAAGAGACGCAGCGAGAATTGCCGACATAATACATATACTAATTCCAGATATGGAACAAGCCGATGCATATCAAAATGAAATCAGTCCCTATGTAACAGAAAATAAAGCGCTTTGTTTTTCTCATGGTGCTTCCATTCACTGGAAATGGATAGAACCTCCAACCAATGTTGATGTTATTATGGTTGCTCCAAAAGGGCCAGGACAAAGAGTTCGAGAACTTTTTCAAGAGGGATTTGGTACTCCTTCCCTAGTGGCAGTTTATAAAGATCATACTGGTACGGCTTTAAATCGAGTTCTTGCTTTAGCAAAAGGAATAGGAAGTACGCGTCCAGGTGTAATAGAGACTAATTTTAAGGAAGAAGTTGAGACAGATTGGTTTGGAGAACAAGTTGACCTTTGCGGAGGAGCTCACTCTCTTATAATGAAAGCATTCGAAACCCTTGTCGAAGCTGGATATCAACCAGAAGTAGCATATTTCGAATGTTTACATGAAATGAAATTAATAGTAGATCTGATTCAGAAATATGGACTCACCGGTATGTACAACAGGGTCAGTGAAACGGCTAGATTTGGAGGATTAACGAGAGGCCCACGAGTAATAGATGAATCTGCCAAATCAAAGATGAAAGAAGTGTTATCTGAAATACAATCTGGACAATTTGCACATGAATGGTTAACTAGTTATAAAAAAGAAGGGAAAAATGCATTCCAAGGATATATGCAAAAAATAGAAAATCATCAGATTGAAACAGTTGGTAAAGATATGCGTAAGATGATGTGGTCAGAAACTAATAGTTAAAATTTATTTATTTATTTTTACAATTGCTATCTTACCTTGAGCTGGTTTTTTACGAAGAATTGTTTGTATTAATTTATAAGTAAATAATAATAAATAATACTTACTAAGGAGAAAAAATAATGGTTGAAATTAGTGCGATTATTGGAATTGTTTTTACAATTATAATCATAGGCTATATCGCCTATCAAATCTACAAACGTCGATATGGTGTAGGGCAGAGAAGCCCATTTAGTGGCTTTGGAAGACAGTACTCTCGTGGAGGAGTCACCCCTGAAGGAGAACCGTTAGAATCATATTCATCTTCGGGGTATAACAAATCGTTGTTTCGAGTAATAATACCAGCTGTAATTGGCTTGATTATTGTAATAGTTTTAATAACTGCAAGTGTCAAGACCGTTGACGCAGGACATAGAGGTGTTTTATTACACTTTGGTGCAGTCGATACTGCTACCAGTCTTGAAGAAGGTCTTCATTTTGTAGTTCCATTTCGAGATCAAGTCATACCACTAGAAGTTAGAACCCAAAAAGTTGTTGTTAGTTCTACCTCTGCTTCAAAAGACCTTCAAGAAGTTAGTACAGAAGTGGCCCTCAATTTTCACATACGCCCTGAGTCAGCCCAATTATTGTATAGACAATTGGGGTTTGACTATGATAATAGGGTTATACTACCCGCAATACAGGAGTCTGTAAAGCAGGTTACAGCGCGTTTCAATGCAGAAGAATTGATTACCAAAAGAGAGACAGTTAAGAATCAGATTGAGCAACAAATACAAGCAAGACTAGCTAATTATAATATTTTATTAGAAACCTTGTCAATTACAGAATTTAGATTTTCAACTCAGTTCACAAAAGCTATAGAAGCTAAAGTGGAGGCTCAACAGAGGGCGTTGCAGGCACAAAATGAATTGCTCCGAATCCAAATCGAAGCTAATCAAACTGAGGCCAAAGCAATCGGAGAGCAAAGAGCAGCAATAGCACAAGCTACTGGTCTTAAACAAGCAAATGTATTAAAGGCTGAAGGTGAATCTGCAGCTATAAATATTATAGATCAGCAGCTGAAGGAAAGTCCTACATATTTAGAATGGCTCAAAGCCCAGAGATGGGATGGCCAATTGCCTTTAGTTCTTGGTGGAGGAGGACAAGGTGCAACTCCTTTTATAGAAATTCCAACCTCTAGAAGTGGTTCAAACTCAACTGGAGTGGGCTGATTATAACATAAAAAAGTACAAGTTAAAGACAATTCAAATCCCTTTTTTTTTATGATTTATTATTATGATTTACACTTAGCATAGTTATATTAAAAATTTTTACTTGTTTGATATTTTTTATATTTCTCTTTTTTTCTTTATGTTTGAATTTATATGATTGATAATTAATTCAAGTGGTGTTCCAGGACCAAAGTTTCCTGTTATTCCTTCCTTTTCTAGTATCTTTTTATCCTTTGTCGGTATCACACCCCCACCAATAATCAAGATATCATCAATACCTTGTTCTTTTAGTAATTTTGCCACCTTTGGAAATAGTGTTAGATGGGCGCCATTGAGTAAACTCATTGCAATAACATCAACATCTTCGTCAATTGCAGTTTTTGCAACCTGTTCAGGAGTACAAAATAATCCAGAATAGATTACTTCCATACCTGCATCTCTTAAGGCTCTACAAATAACCAACGCTCCTCGGTCATGACCGTCTAAACCCAATTTAGCAACCAAAACCCTGGTGCGTTTGACTTCCTGACTCTGGCTAACCGTCATATAATAGTAATTATTATGAAATAGGATTTTAAATCTTTATCTTATTTCAGAATTATTTATAAAGTAACATATTTGCAATAAAGACTTAGTTTTATATATTAATTGACCTCGAGAATGTAAATCTTAGGATAAAATATTATTTATAACTAATTGTATCTTTAAATTTTGAGAAAGATATTTGCTAAAAATAGTTGAAGGAATTTTAAAAGGAGATAGACGTTCACTTTCAAGAGCAATTTCTCTAATTGATAATGAAGAAGGGAAGTATCAAGAGATTATTAGCCAAATTTTTCAAAATACAGGAAAAGCAATGACTATTGGATTGACTGGACCGGGAGGTTCAGGAAAGAGTACTCTAATTGGTAAATTGATAGATGAATTTAAAAGATTTGGTTATAAAATAGCAATAATTGCTGTAGATCCTACTAGCCCTCTAACGGGTGGAGCAATTTTAGGCGATCGAGTTAGAATGCAATCAAACTTAATGGACAAATCGGATGTCTTTATGAGAAGTATTGCCTCCAGAGGTGCTATTGGGGGTATATCCAGATCATTGAGAAATATTATTAGGATTCTTGATGCTGCTGGTTATGATTTAATAATAGTTGAGAGTGTAGGTGCTGGTCAATTAGAAATAGAAGTTTCTAAAGTTGTAAACCTTACACTCGTCGTTTTTACCCCAAATACAGGAGATAGAGTACAAGCAGTTAAAGCAGGTGTTACTGAGATTGGGGATATATATATTGTAAATAAAGCAGATCTTGAGGGGGCAAATACTCTTTATAATACAATAAGGGACTTTATTGGAGAAACAGAAAGAAAGCCGATTATACTCAAATGTTCTGCAAAAACTGGTACTGGGACAAAAGAGGTTGCAGAAACAATCAATAATATGCTCAATGAGCAATTAGACAATTTTAAGAAAAAGGACCATCAATTATTAGAAATAGAATTAAAAGATATGGTTTTAAATATCCTTAAAGATAAAATCTTAAGAATGTTGAAAGATAATCCCACTTATCATAATTTTATTCACAAAATACAAAACAAAAAAATGGATCCATTTCAAGCAGCAGAAATACTGACTTCTAATCTTTTAAATAATACATTTAGTAATTATACAGAAAATAATAGAAATTAATAGGAGATGAAAATAAAATGTCTAAAAAAATAGAAATTAAAACTGATTCAGGATTTTTAGTCAAAGAAGTTTACAATAGAAACGATATTTCAAAGAAAAATGTAAAAGATGAGAAGCCAGGGAAATATCCATTTACGCGAGGGATTCATGATACAATGTACCGCCAACGCCTTTGGACAATGAGGCAGTATAGCGGGTTTGGAAGTGCAGAGGAAACTAATAATAGATTCAAGTTTCTTTTGGATCATGGCCAGACTGGGTTATCTCTTGCTTTTGATTTACCAACTCAGACTGGAAGGGACTCTGACAATCCAGAATCTGAGGGTGAAGTTGGAAGAACAGGGGTTGCAATTAGTTCAATTGAAGACATGATGGCTTGTTTCGCTGCCATTCCATTAGATAAGGTTAGTACATCTATGACAATCAATTCGACTGCGGCAACGCTATTGTCATTATATATAACAGTCGCAGATTTACAAGGTGTAAGTTCTGGGTCTTTAAGAGGAACTACTCAAAACGATATTATGAAAGAATATATTGCTAGAAATACTTATATATACCCACCAAAACCATCGCTTCGCCTTATAGGTGATATGATCCAGTATTGTTCCGAATATGTTCCTCAGTGGTATCCAATAAGTATTTCAGGGTACCATATAAGAGAAGCTGGGTCAAATGCTACTCAGGAACTAGCATTTACGTTTGCAGATGCAATTGAATATATACAGACTTGTCTTGATAGAGGACTTAAAATTGATGATTTCGCTCCTCGTCTTTCATTTTTCTTCTGTTGTACTATGGAATTTTTCGAAGAGATTGCTAAATTTAGAGCGGCGAGAAGAATCTATGCCAAGATAATGAAAGAACGATTTCATGCTAAAGATAGTAAATCAGTAACTTTACGTTTTCACGTTCAAACCAGTGGAGAGTCATTAACTGCTCAACAAGTTGACAATAACATTGTACGAGTTACTACGGAGGCTCTTGCCGCGGTTTTAGGAGGTTGCCAATCTTTACATACAAATTCGAGGGATGAGGCCTTAGCATTGCCAACTGAAGAATCAGTAAAAATTGCGTTGAGGACACAACAAATGATAGCTACAGAGACAGGAGTAACAAAAACTGTAGATCCATTAGGTGGATCTTATTATATAGAATTTTTAACTAATAAAATAGAAGATGAAGTAGATAAATACCTCAAAAGAATAGATAGAATGTGTGGAGCCCTTTCTGCTGTTGAAAAAGGATTTTTCCAGGATGAAATAAGGCAGAACGCATACTCATTAAAAAAAGAAATAGACGAACAAAAAAGGATTATAGTTGGAGTGAATAAATATCAAGACCAGCATGATATCGAACCATTACTAAATGTCATGGATCCCGAAATTGAAAAAAAACAAGTGGCAAGATTAAAGGAGCTCAGAATGAAAAGAGATAAGAACAAGGCTGATCATGCAATAGAACTTTTGGCTACGAATGCTGAAAAAGACAATCAAAATCTAATGCCTCATATAATAAATGCAGTAAAAAATAGAGTTACCCTTGGTGAAATTAGCGACGCTTTTCAATCTGTATTTGGTAAGTATGAGCCACGAATCTCGTTCTAATTTTAATTATATTGCCTATATTTTAACGATCTCGCGTTCACATATTAACAAGCAGAATTTGCATTACAAAACAATAATTATTTCTATATAGTATTCAAATACAGAATCAACGTGTATAAACAAGAACTCTATTTATTTTCTTTGTATTCAATTAGAATACAACATGATTATAATTCGCTGCCTCGATACAAAAAAATTAAATTATGACTTAAAAATATGTAGGAAATAAAATAAGAGAATTGGCTAAATAGATCAAATGAATTTACTACAATAACTTTATATCGTCTGATTTTATATT
>JAICHH010000035.1 GCA_025922715.1 Nitrososphaeraceae archaeon | reverse complement strand
TAAGTATCAAAATAGTAGAGATATAATGGCCTCAAAAATGTATAAAGAATTTGACTCAAATATATAATAAATAACTATATAACTAAAGAAACTTTACTAAAAAGTATGCATAACTTTGCAAAGTTTAAATTTGAAAATTATTACTATCTATTCTTTTAAGTTTCAATAATTATTAATCTCCTCTTATTATAGAAGAACCTAATTATTAGCCAAATTTTCTTTAACCCTAAAATTAACTAACCTATACAAAAATTTTTCCTAGTTCATTCAATCAAATAGTCTAGATTTATAAATTAATTAATTAATTAATTCATATAATGTTATTTTAATGTAATAGACATAGTCATCATAGATTATAAAAAAGATCGATAGCAAACAGAACTTATACATTCTAGACAATAAACAATAATAACTATTCTTTTAATCATTACTTAGTTTTATTTTAAAAATAATCAATATCTAATTATAGAATTTTAATCACAATAATTAAATAATATGTATCATATATTATTTTATTTGAAATTACACATTTACAATTATCTAAGTGCTTGTGTTAATATACATTGACCTTAAATTTCATATGGAAGTAGACCTCTTAGTTATTATGGAAAATGATGCCATGCTTATAGAAAAGCAGGCAGAAGAATTAAAGTTTAGAGCACGAAAAGATAGTGCCAGATATGATCCACTATTCAAGGTGGGCACAGAAGTTGAGGCATGTTTGTTAGATGATAAAGGAAATTCTGTCAATGCTTCTCAACTAATCCAAGAATTACAAAACTCTAAATTTTTTCAAGATTCAGGTTGTATGATTGACTATGAGTATGGATCGGGTCAATTTGAATTTAAAACTTCTCCAATACCAATTACAAATTTGTTAGATCTAGAAGTATTATATGAAGAATTTATAATTGAACATTTAGAAAAAGCTATTAAAAAAGTTTACAAGGAAAAAATAGTTATTCCAGTCTTCCTTGGTGCGAATCCATCACCAAATATTCTTCAAGATAATATAGTCACAGATAATGATAGATATAAAAAATTGTTTGAATGGCAAAGTAAATTCTCTGATATAGAATTTGAGGGCAAAAAGTTTAAAGCTGCACATATAGCAGCAGGAATTCAGGGATATCATTTTCATTTACAGGGACGAAATCCTACCTATGCCGTATTAATGTTTAACCATATTTTAAATCTTATTTCATCTTCAATAGTACTAGGTGCTAACAGCAAACTTTTTGCTGGTAAAGTATTTTCCTTTCATGAACCAAGGATATATCTATATGATCAATCTGAACAACAAAATTCAGGATTTCCTGCAATTTCGACATATCCGACTAATATAGAAAATTATATAGATTATGTTAAATCAAGAAAACCCATTATTGCTAGAGATTACTTTGACCTTGAAAAAGAAAGGCATGATGATGTACGAATACGTTTGAATTCTGAATTTTATCGTGTTGAAACAAGGATATTATCAGTACAGCCAACACCAAAAGCATTGATGGCTATGATTGAATTTTTTGTTGGCTATATATACAAAGCTATTCTTGAAGAATCTTATGGTGAGAAACTGCTAAGAAGTCTTTCAATATTGAGAGAAGAGAGACAAGCATCAGTACAATCAGGTTTTCATGCTACATCTCATTTTCCTATGATAGATACAATAAAAGTTCAACTTGATTATGCAAGAAAAGGATTATCTGATTTAAATGTTAAACCCGAGTTTTTAGATATATTGGATAGCCGCGTGAAAAATAGAATCTCTCCAAGCGAATATGTTGCCTCAATATGGGACAAGAAATTTAATGGTTCAGTTAATCAAACTATATTTGAGGTAATTTCCCATATCTGGGAAAGGACAAAAAAAAATGAACCGATAATGTAGTATGGTATTTGTGTATAATAAATTACTATTCATTATTTCTTTTTTATTTTTACTGATATTTCAAAATTTAACTATATATTATTAACATTCATAAGAATATTTAGTTTGAATAATAATATATACTCTATAATAGATTCACATATGAATGATCTCGTATCAGATCTTCAACTCTTAATAAGGCAACCAAGTGTTTCTGCCAAGAACAATGGGGTCCTTGAATGTTCTCATTTAGTAAAAAAAATAATGGAAAAGGCTGGTATAAAAACGGAATTACTTTTTCCTCAACCAAAAAATGGTAGCTTTAAAGATAACAATTTCACTATAGATCCTGAAATTGATAGAGATGATTTTTTACCTCCATTAATATATGGAGAAGTCCAATCAAAAGGAAATCCTCAAGGTAAAACCCTTTTGTTTTATAACCATTATGATGTACAACCAGAAGATCCTATTGAATTATGGGAAAATAATGAGGCTTTTAGTGGTAAAGTTAGCGGAAATTATATTTATGGAAGAGGGTCATCAGATGATAAAGGTGAATTAATAACAAGAATAAAAGCCGTGGAATATCTTTTGAAAAGTTCTGGTGATGTTCCTTGTAATATAAAATTTATTGTAGAAGGTGAAGAGGAAATTGGAAGCCCTAACCTAGAACGATTCCTTATACAAAATAAAGAAAAACTAAAGTGTGATGGAGTAATATGGGAATTTGGTTACATAGATGAAAAAGAAAGACCAATTATTATGTTAGGTCTAAAAGGTATCTTATATGTGGAGCTTATAGCTAAAGGAGGGCCATCACGCGATGTTCACTCTAGCCTAGCAACACTCATAGAAAATCCTGCTTGGATTCTTGTAGATGCTCTAAAGACACTTCGCGATATCGATGGAAAAATTTTAATAAAAAATTGGTATAAAGAAGTAAGAGATTTTTCAGAGGAAGAACTCAAAATATTAGATAAGGAACCTTTTGATGAGGAAATATGCAAAAAAGAATATGGTATTAGTAAATTTTTAAATAACGTAAAGGATATTGAGGCTAAAAAGTTCTATGAAGGAATGCCGACTTGTAACATAAGCAGTCTGATATCTGGATATCTTGGTAAGGGGTCTAAAACTATTATTCCAAATAAAGCTATAGCAAAATTAGACTTCCGTTTAGTTCCTAATATGGATCCACTTATTCAATTTAGAAGACTTTGTGACCATATGCGAGACCAGGGCTTTAACAAAAATATACTTGAAATTAAATTATTACAGAAGGAATGGCCAGCACGAACAACGCCTGTTGATCATCCTTTCGTAAAAGTTGTTGAGGAATCTGCTACTACTATATTTGGTTCTACAATAAAAAGTATATCATCAGCAGCTACAGGGCCAATGTATTACTTTATAGATATCTTAGAGGCACCTTGTGTTTGTATTGGATCATCATACAAATATGGTAAGTCTCATTCACCCAATGAATTTGCTAGAATAGATTTATTAAATAAAACAACAAAATGGATTAGTACTATAATCAAGAATTTTGGAAATACAAAAATATAGTAATTAATGAAGTATATTGTTGGTATCAAATTGAAAAAAATCTAATTTTGAAATTAATAAAATCTTGACTATTCACATATCAAGGTTATTCCCACAACCAGATTGATCTAGTTGTATCTGAATCACTTTCATAAATTTCTACTGTATTATTTATCGTCTAAAGTAAAATTAAAATATATTATACCTCTATATCTAGGCTATTTGCCTTTTAGTAAATTTGCATTAAAGGATTTCCAACTTATCGATTGACCACCTTCAGTATAAATTATTCTATTCCATTAACCAAACTGTTTTATTTTCTAAAACTTTATGCAAAAATGTCCTATTATTAACTATTTTTCCTACTCTGATAGTATATTTCTCTATACACAAATATCTTCAAAAATTATATACTGATGAGACTTTCATTCTTTTGAATTCAGACATTCAATTGTTGTAGTTATGTAAAAACGTTCTAATTCATTAATTTTACTAATAGTACTATTCATAAAAAAATTAAGTTTTGGCCATCAATATATATAAAACTTAATTAAGCTCAAATATAAAAAAACTACAATGAAGAACAATAATGTTGCTTAAAATGTTACTTTTAACTATCAAAAATCGGTAAATATATTATTAATATTAAGTATCCATGATGAGATGAATTAAAACAATAATTTAAAATGCATTTCGAAATTTTTCAGAAATTCATATCTAGAATAATTGAAATCGACACAATATTATTATTTTAACTTGTTCTAAAATTTTTTACCAAATTATATTTTAATTTAACAAATCAAAATATTATCTCAAATTTATTCTTGTCATCTTCCAATTTACTATTTAAAAAGTGATTATAAGATAAAAACTGCAGCACTTAAAACTGTAGTCCACATTCCATCTTTATGTCCTTCTGCTGATTGAGTGAAATTCTGAGTTTTGTAAATTTTACCGGATAATTTCCATTGTTCTTCTTTTTCATTCCATGTTAACGAAGAATCGTTTGGTAAACCCATTATTGTAGCAAGCATTTCCATAGCCATATCTTCTGCATAATCACCTGCCTTTAGTGCAGTCTCTCCTGTAGAGTGATGTTCAGAAAGATATCCATATTGATCATTGTCCGCTGGGTATGCTAAACCTATAGAAGATGCAATAAGTCTATTTGGCTCATTGGTTGATGATCTAGCCATAACTGCAAAGGTAATTTGACCAGGTAAAAGATATTTTCTTCCCTCCTGAATACTAATTATTTTACATTGTGGTGGCTTGATACTGGACACTGTTACTAAATTAAGATCAGAAATCTTAGCATCTCTCAATGCAAGCTCAAAACTCGTTAAATAATCCTTGTGTACCCCTTTACCTTTTGTAAAAAAAATAGCCTTTGGAACATAATTAACAGGATTGGAAAATATGCTCGAATCTAGAGATTTTTTATACATTAGCAAGATAGTAGAAAAAAGGATTATTAAGATTTTCCTGTTTAGAATAATTATATTAATTTTAAAAAAATATAACTTTTTTGATATTTTTAAATCCCTTATTTTTATATATCTTTAAATTTGATTCTTGATGGAATATATTATATTTGTATTTTTATTATTTTATTAATATTTTTATCAATTAATTACTAATTCGCATTTCCATCATTTACTATTGTTTTTAAAACATCTAAAATATGCAATCTAAAATCATAGCATTTTATTAATTCTTTCTATCAATAAAATAATATTTTTAATATGACTTCCATGCCAATACAATTTATTACATCTTTTACATTTATAAAATTCATTATTATTTTTAATTACTGTCTGATAAATTTTATTTTTTAATAAGTTTATATCTTCTATAATTTCAAGTTTATTGTTACAAATAGAACAACGATGGCAACTTAATAAAGTATCTATAACTTTTATTTGTAAGTTACTAAAAATGGTAATTAAATTTTCAATTTCTGTATTTTTATTAAGAATTATTGAATGACATTTGTAGCGTTTAGATCTATAAAATAATTCCTTATCACTAGTTAATAAAATTCTTTTTGTTTTCAAAAGAAGATCTAATATTTCTCTATCATTTGTATTTGATGAAATATAAATTGTATCAAATCCGAGTATCCTTAATTTTTTTGCAATTTTTCCTAACATAGCATCAGCTATAAATGAATAGTTCTCTTTAATTTTGATCACCTATGTAAAATAAGAATAATAAATGTGTTGATCTAAGAATACAGAAATTCATAATATAATTAAATTCAAATTATAGTAAAGCATTGTATTTGTTACAATTAAATATAAATTTTTTATTATTATTGTTGAGTCTTGGATTTAAGAACATTTAGTGCAGACCCATAACGAAACCATTCTATTTGATGATGGTTGTAAGAATGTTTCAAATTTATTTCTTCTTCACTTATTTTGGCTTCTTTCTCCTTATGAAGGATCTTACACTTTACAGGTTGTGATGGTTCTAATTTATCTAATCCAACTATGCTTATTCTATCATCCTCATGTATCTTATCATAATCTGAACTATTTTCAAAGGTGAGTGCTAAAATGCCCTGCTTTTTAAGATTTGTTTCATGTATTCTGGCAAAACTCTTAGATATTACTGCAGCACATCCCAAATATCGAGGAGTCATTGCTGCGTGCTCTCTACTACTACCCTCACCATAATTTGTATCTCCTATTATAAGCCATTTAAGACCTTTTTCTTTATACTCCCTTGCAACCTGGGGATATGATTCTATCTTTCCATTAAATAAATTCTTTCCATTTCCTATTTGTCCATCATGAAATGCATTTATCGCTCCTAATAACAAATTATCACTTATTCTGTCAAGATGTCCTCTATACATTAGCCACGGACCTGCTGGAGAAATATGATCAGTAGTACATTTTCCTTTGACTTTTGCAAGAATCGGTATGTCTATCATGTCTTTTCCATTCCATTGTGAGAATGGTTCTAGCTTTTGTAATCGTTCACTATACCTATCTATTATCACCTCAATATTATCCGGTTCCGTAGATGGCTCTACATAAACATCCTTTACATTTGCAAATCCATTTGATGGAACTTCTGGGGCCAATTGTGGAGGTTCAAGTTTGAATTTTGTTCCATCTTTTGCTTCAATTATATCTGTTAGCGGATTAAATGAAAGTTTTCCACCAAGAGCCAACGCAATCACAATTTCAGGACTGGCTATGAAATTCATTGTATCTCTTTTTCCATCATTTCTCCCAGGAAAATTTCTATTGTATGATGTAACAATAGTATTAGGTTCCCCACTTTTGATTTCAGGCCTACTCCACTGGCCTATACATGGACCACAAGCATTTGCTAAAACAGTCGCACCGATATCTTTGAGGACTTTCATTTGTCCATCTCTTTCAATTGTTGCCCTAATCATCTCCGAGCCAGGTGTTACCAAAAGTGACGTTTTGGTTTTAGCACCATTCTGATTAGCCTGTTCAGCAATATCTGATGCTCTTGACATATCCTCATAAGAAGAGTTTGTACAACTACCAATAAGAGCCACTGAAATCTTATCGATATATTTATTTCTTAACACATCTTGTTTCATCTGAGAAATTGGTCTACCTAAATCTGGAGTATGAGGACCAACTATGTAGGGCTCTAAAGTGGATAAATCAATTCTAATTACTTTATCAAAATACTTTTCTGGTTCAGCTTCAACTTCTTGGTCCTGTGTTAAAATATCAATATTTTCATTAGCAACGTCAGCAATCTCTGTACGATTTGTAGATTGAAGATATGTCTCCATACTTTTATCGTATTCAAAAATTGAACATGTTGCTCCAATCTCTGCGCCCATGTTAGTTATAGTAGCCTTTCCAGTACAACTAATTGATTTGGAACCGGGACCAAAATATTCTATTATTGCATTTGTACCCCCAGAAACAGTTAATTTTGATGCTACATACAAAATGATATCTTTCGGAGCTGTCCATCCATTTAACTTTCCTGTAAGATAAACTCCTATTCGTTTAGGATATAAAATCTCCCAAGGCATACCTGCCATAGTTTCTGCAGCATCCAAACCACCAACTCCTACAGCTATCATACCCAATCCTCCTGCATTAGGAGTATGTGAATCAGTCCCTATCATCAAACCACCAGGAAATGCATAATTTTCCAATACTACTTGGTGAATTATTCCTGCACCCGGTTTCCAAAATCCTACACCATATTTTCTTGATGCAGACTCTAAGAATTTAAAAACTTCATTGTTCTCATATAATGCAGCCCTGGTATCAGAAACTCCTTCTAGTCTTGCTTGAATTAAATGATCACAATGAACAGTAGTGGGTAAAGTAGTTCGCTTTAAAAGTGATTGCATAAACTGTAAAAGAGTCATTTGACCAGTTACATCTTGTAATGCAACTCTATCAGGGCGTAATAATACATAACTTTTTCCTCTTTCTAAATTTTTATTTTGGTCATCTTTTTCAATATCAAAAAGATGACCTATTAATATTTTTTCACTCAATGTAAGGCTGTCATTCTTAATTTTTTCTTTATAGTATGAAATATTTTTCCTAGATTTTTTATAAACAGCAGAAACTAATTCAGGGGTAGTTTCTACTTTGTTTAGCATAGTCATGTTTTTTACATTATTACTTATGTCATACGAATATAAGAAATTTCTTAATCACTGTATATTTTTTAAATGTAATTACAAGTGTTTTGGATAATATACATAATGATAATAATTTAACGATTAATTAAATTATAATTAACTATTATTGTTTGACCATTTGTTCAGAGATTGTTAATCCCCTGCTTCAGTAGATTCTACTTCCCACTCATTTAACTCTTCCTTAAGTTCCTGGTCATCTTCAATGTCTTTGCTATTTTCTTTTTTTTTAGTATTTTCTGCTTTTTTATCTTCTAGCATACTGATTACCTTTGTCTATAGACAATAAATTAGTTACTAATATTATTAAACGAGAATAAATTAATACCACTATAATATACTAATTATTATACTTCTATTCTAATTAAATAAAAATTTAATGTCTAATAGCCCCTAATGTGAGTCCGCTGATCATTTGTTTTTGAAAAATTAACATCAATACTAAAATTGGAATTATTGCGATATTTATTCCAGCAGTTAGATAACCCCATTCAATACCATATAGAGAAACAAATTCATATAATGCGACCTGAAAAACTATTGAATCTGGTTTATTAGCCAAAACTATTGGGAGTATAAATTCATTCCAAGAGAATCTAAATGCTAGGACTGCAGCAATAGCAAACCCAGGCATTGACAAGGGAATAGTTATTCTTCTTAGTACTCCTAACGTTGAACATCCATCTATTAATGCAGCCTCTTCTAGCTCTCGAGGAATAGTTTCAAAATAGCTTTTTAGCAAAAATATATTTAAAGGAATAATTAGAATTTGGAAAGTGAGTATTAGACCTATAAGCGAATTTAATAGCCCTATTTGAGAGAACATAATATAAAGTGGAATAATATTTATTAAAACTGGGATCATAAAAAGTCCTAAAATAACACTAAGCAAAATATTTTTACCTTTAAAGTGAAATCTAGCAAAGGCATAACCGCCCAAAGCGCTGATTGCAACACTTAGGATGGTACTTCCTATGCTGACAAGGAAGCTATTAAAAAGGCTATGCATGATATGTGGTTCTGTAAGTACAAAAAGATAATTATCAAATGTAGGATTAGTTGGAATAAATTGTGGTGGAAGAGAAATTGCTTCTTCATTGGATTTGAAAGAGGTTGAAAGAACCCACACAAGCGGTAACAAAGTAAGAAAAAGATATGTAAATAACAATATGTAAATAACTGGTTTTTCAGCAAAGAACCATTTAGAAGATACAAATACCGATGAAGTACGCTTTTTTTTCATGATATATCCATTTTCCATATTATTATGTTTTCTTATTTCTCACATCGAATAATTTAAGATATACAAAGGCAACTGCTATGTTCATAATGATGAGTAATATACCAACTGCTGCTCCTTCAGAGAAATATCCAAATTCAAAAGCCTGTTTATACATGTATAAAGACAATGTTGTTGTAGAAGATAAGGGACCCCCATTGGTCATAATCAATTGCAAATCAAAAAAGTTAATTGTCCAAACTGTTACTAAAATCAAATTGGTTAAAATGAAAGATTTCAAAAGTGGAAGAGTGATATAAAAAAATCTTCTAAACTTGGTTGCACCATCGATAATAGCTGCTTCATAAAGTGTAGGATTAATTGAAAGTAATCCTGCGGTAAGAAATAATATTGTGAAAGGAGCACCATACCAAGTATTCGCTACAATAACGATCCATATGGCTAAATTAGGATCCGAAAACCATCCAATAGATTCTAGACCTACTTTTTCTATTACATAGTTAATAATTCCAAAACTATCATCAAAGAGAAACTTAAATGAGAAACCTGTAATAACTGTGGATACTGTCCACGGAATAATAAACAATGTCCTAAATAATCCTGAAGCCCTAATCTGTTGATTTAACAGAAGAGCTATTAAGAGTCCAATTCCAAATTGAAGCAGGACAGATCCACATACAAAAACTAATGTAACTTTGAGTGAATTGTAAAAATTGTAATCAGAAAAAATATTATAAAAGTTTTTAAACCCTACAAAATTCCACTCTTTTATTATCGTAAGAATGGACACATCATGTAATGAAATATATACATTCCAAATCAATGGTATAAAAAGGAATACAAATAATATTATAATACTAGGTAATAAAAAAAGATAAGGCTCAAAACTTTTTAAAATTAACATTGTATTCTGTTATACGATGATTTGATAAAAATAAATATTATACTACCAACCCAAGGCTTTTGCGGATTGTTTTGAAGCCTCATCTAATGCTTGTTTTGGATCCATTCCATTGTATACCTGTTCAATTGCATTTCTTATATGCTCGGCAACTATAGGATACTCAGGAATATTTGGTCTTCCTTTTCCTAATGAAATAAGAGAAACGAGTTCTTCATAATAAGGAATTGTTGATTTCAACTTCGCAGAGTATTCTCCTTCTCCTATGCTTTTTTGAGTTGGAAGATAACCTTGTTGTAACAACATAGGAATCAAAACATTTGGCTCTACCATTATAGTAAGAAGTTCCCAAGACAAGTCTTTATTTTGAGAGGTTTCAGGTATACTTAAGAGCCATCCTCCCATTAAAGTAGAAGTATTTGTATTTGAACTATTAGGTACCGGAAACATTGGAATCATTCCTATTTTTTCCTTTAATGTATCCCATTCGTTCTTATCAAATTGTCCCAATAGCCAAGATCCTTCAAGCATTATAGCAAATTTCTTATCTGCGAATTCTTGACCCCAGTAATGATTGATTTGAGGTTTAGTTCCAGCATCAACTTGATCTTTTAAAAATTGAAGAGCTCTAACACCAAAATCGCTGTTATAGGTGGGGTACCAATAATTTTGTTTTGTTGGGTGTCCATCTCTTTTTTCTAGTATTTCTCCTCCTATCATCCATAGGTAAGGATACCACATATCAGGTGAGTGGGCAGCACCTACTAAATGCATTCCTTGAATTCCATCTTTTTGTAGAAACTGGTTTAATTTGTTAGATGCAGATATATATCCATCCCAATTCTCTAGCTCGTCAGGATTAATTTCTGCTTTATCCAGCAGATCCTTCCAATACCATAGTGCTCGGACATCCGTCCATGCCCAAATTCCTTTGACTTGGTCATTATACAATCCGCCCTCCCAGTTTTGTACATACCAGTCAGAGGACTTGTTCCATTTTTGTGTATTAGATGTAAGATCTGATAAAAATCCTGCCTCTGCAAACTCACCCAACCATATTTGGTCTAATGAAATGAGATCAATAGGGGTTTTTCCTGCCATTGCAGTAAGGATTTGTGTTCGTGTATCAGAATATGGTAATACTCTATAATCGATTTTAATAGTTTTATCGGGATGCCTCTCATTTAATATCTTTGTGGCATTCTCCAAGAGCATATCCCATCGCTCCTTAGGTTCGGCAAAGATTGCGGTAAGAGTTATTTCCTCTTGAGCAATAATGGGTATAAGCTTCATTGGTGAAATAAAAAATAAAAATAAAATTGCAAAAGATACTGTAATTAAAATTTTTAACTTGGCCATTTTAGAATTATAACAGAAGTTACAACTACTACTATTATTAATTATTTACTAATAATTATGATAGTTTAAGGTTAACTGTTTAATACTGAATACGATTCTATTTTAGAATATGCATTTTCCGTTGTATAGTCTAATTTATTGAGTTTTTATTGTTACAAATTAATATTTAATATACTTTTAGTAGACTTAGTGAGTTTTCTGTCTAGAATAAAAATCAAAAATCTTAGTAAAAGTTATGGAAGTGTGAATGCAGTAACGAAATTTTCGGTGGAAATTGATTCAGGAATGTTTTTAGTACTTTTGGGGCCATCTGGATGTGGGAAAACTACTATCATAAAATCTATAGCTGGGCTTATCGATCCTACAGAAGGACAAATTTACATTGATAACATTTTAATAAATAAACTTCCACCCAAAGATCGTGATGTGGCGATGGTTTTTCAAAATTATGCATTATATCCACACATGAGCGTATATGATAATATCGCATTTCCTTTAAAAATGAGAAAATTATCAAAACATGAAATAAAAAATAAGGTTGAGAATACCGCTAGTCTATTGGAACTTACTCAGTTTCTTAAACGAAAGCCAAAAGAATTGAGTGGTGGTCAAATGCAAAGAGTTGCTTTAGCAAGAGCACTTGTTAGGAAACCTAAATTATTTCTAATGGATGAACCACTGAGTAATTTGGATGCTAAATTACGTATGCAAATGAGAACTGAGATCAGGAAATTACAAAAGAAAATAGGAATTACAACCATCTATATCACTCACGACCAAATAGAAGCTATGAGTATGGCCGATCAAATTATTGTTATGAACAAAGGAGTAATTCAACAGATAGGTTCACCGCATGAGATATATTACCAACCGACAAACCTTTTTGTTGCAAATTTTATAGGGAGTCCACCAATGAATTTTCTAAAATTCAGAATATCTCAAACATCCCAAGATTTTAATCTTTATTCGTCTCAACTTGTTATTAAAATTTCACATATAAATTTACCACTATTAGGAAATATACCTTCTGAAATTGTTATAGGAATAAGACCTAAGGATATTATGATTGATGATAAAAAATACAAAAATGAACCTTATACTGTATCTTTGAAAGCAAAATTATTATTTACTGAATTACTTGGAGATGAGGTAATTTATGAATTTAAATTAGAAAATAATAGTATAGTCAAAGTTTCATCAAATACAGATAATTTTAATTATAAACAAAACGATGAATTAAATCTGATAGTAAAATATAAAAATATACATTTTTTCGATTCTCTTACAGAACAAAGGTTATTCTGATTCGTTATTTTAGAACGAATTACCATTCATATATTAGAATGCTGAAAATTGTACCTTGAATTAGTTACATAATTCAGTAGCTAAACGAAGTTTAACTTTTTAGCAGTAACTTTATATTATCATTAGCTTTTAGAATTCAATAAAAGTAATAAATGAAAATAATAATTCTAAAATTATATTTTGGATAATAGAAATTTCAATGGAATAAAATTTTAAACTTGAGACTAGGAGGATCTTAAAATTTCAGAATATCGAAAACCAAATTTCAAAAAAAATCGATCCTATTAAAAAAGTTATAAATATTAGACTGCACGTTATTATTAATCATTTAAGCCTTAAAAACTTGTTTGATCAATACTTTATATGAACAATCATAATACACATCCTTGTCAAGTATGTGGTTCAACAGTTACGGACATAGTTTCTATTAAAGTTGAAAATGATAATATAATTAAATTAGGTAAATTTTTTAATGGAAATTGGGTTTGTGATGATTGTTTTCTAAAACAAAGGGGAATAGAATCAGAATCTATAGACTATTCAACAGAAGAAAAGGATAGGTCTAAAGATATTGCATCATCTAGAGATGTATCGCCTAATACTCCTCCTGCTTAATTTATAATTAAGACTTCATCTATTTTTTTTAACCAAACCATAGACCTAAATTTTTTCATTAATTGTCTATGAATAAAAGTATAAGAATGTCCAGACATCTATGGGAGTAAATGCCTTTTATAGATTGTTAATTTTAATAACTGATATTAATATTCAGAAAAGAAAAATAAAGTAGATACTAATGTTTAAATCAATTAAAATATTGAGATTTAAACTTAGAAGAGTAAGTATGTAACATCTAAGCAGTTATTGAGTCTTTTAAAATATGTTCAATTAGTTCATCAATACTAGCGCTTGCGACACAACATACGCTATCTGCTCCTCCATAATATAAGAAGAGCTTTTTATCAATTATCACTGTCCCAGTTGGAAAAAC
>JAICHH010000034.1 GCA_025922715.1 Nitrososphaeraceae archaeon | reverse complement strand
TGATTATCCTCCAGTCATTCTAGTAAATTTGTTCATTTTTTTGTAATTAAATATATAATCCAGGTTTGATAAAGCAACAATAGCTGACTTTTTTACTTCTTCACTTGGATCGTTTAATGCGGACAACAATACAGTTCTAGCATCCTCAGAGCCTATCACTCCCAAAGCAACAGCAGCTTCATGTCGAACAAAAATACTTGGATCTTTCTCAACTGCATCAGATAACGGTTTTATTGCACTAGTAAATCCTAACTGTCCAAGGGAAAAAGCAGCCTCGTGTCTTACTAACTCATCAACATCTTCCTTTAATGCTTTGCTTATGGTAGCAACGGCACCCTCGCCCCCAATATCAGCTATGATACAAATAGCCCGAGTCCTAATAACAGGGTCGTGATGGAACGATAATTTACTAAAAAACTGAATATTTTTATTGTTAAATTCCTTTTCCATTTCTTCTATTATCTCTAACCTATCGTAATAATTTTTATTAGAATTACTCTTCACGGTGAACTTGGTCTTGAATTTTTAATTTTAATCTTCATATTAATCTTTCATAAATTATATATTTGTAAATATTATATCTTCTTATGCGTATAAGATATTGGCATCTTACTATATCTGAAATTTTAAATGCAAAATACCCTATTGAGAAGGTCAACCATTGGGAGATAAAGTGCTTATATGGAGAATATGAACATTTTGGAATTTTCTGGTACAAATACGGAACTCCTTTCGATAAAGAGCCGGTTCATGGAATTTGTTTTTACTATAATGAAATTCCAGAAAATATAGTTAATGAGTTAACAAATCATCTAATATCAAAATTTGGTGGGAAAATTTTACGTAGGCAATCAAGAGTATTTCTTGAGGGCTCAAAAGAAATTAACGACTCTTATAATATCGGTCAATTTGCAAATGAGATTAGTTTGAAGTTTTCAATTCCTGTCGAAATAACATTAGAATTTGAAAAAGTTACAAAAGAAGAGCTGGACGATAACAGTTTTAATTTTCCTCTGAAGAAGGCATTACCAATAGTTGGAATTGATTGATAAGACAGCAATAATAATACACTCTGATTTATTCTTAAAAACTCAATTGCTATGATTCAAAATTGAATTTAATTTGGTAATTAAGGTGGACATACTAACAGGCTTGCTTATAAAGTCTATAACATCCAGCGAAGGAATAACTTTACTGAATTCGTCCTTATTTATTTCAAAAGCAGTTATAAATACTATTTTCATATGAGGATTACTTTCCTTAATTCGTCTATATAATTCAAATCCATTAATCTTAGGCATTCTAATATCTGTAAGAACCAAATCATAATAATTGTGTGAATTTTCCTTCAGAGATTCCAAAGCTGATTCTGCATCAATGAACGTTTCTACTTGAAATCGTTTCTTTGATTCAAGTCCCCTTTTTACAATAGATAAAATATCTCTTTCATCATCAACAACCATTATCCTAGGCGGTATGTTACTAGTTTTAGAAAGGTTCACGCCTATTTTATTTATGAGTTCCTACTAAAAATGTTATCTATTCCGTTAGTGAGTAATCAGTGCTATATAGGAAATTAGAAAAAAATCAATACGATTTGTTATGTAATATTGATATATCCATAGTTTATTTTTTATTTAATGAGTAATTTCAATGAAGAAGGAATTAAACTTCTTGAGGCTGAAAAAATTAATGAATTTAATACATTTCGAATGAAGAATCTTACCCTTAAACCCAATCTGTATAACCATGATTTTTCCGGGAAAAATCTTTCATTCGCTTTTCTTAATGGAGCCATTTGTAATAAAACTAATTTTTCTAACTGTATTTTGAAAAAAACCAATTTAGTACAAGCTGAACTCAGTAATTCTAATTTTGACAACTCTGATCTCACAGATGCCTTATTCATGTATGGCGAAATGAAGGAATGTAAATTAAGAAATTGTAATATGAATAGATCTAATTTTATGTGGGCCAATTTAGAAAATTCAGATTTGAGTAATAGCAATCTTAGAGATACAATTTTCATCGAAGCGAATTTACAGCATGCTATTTTGAATGATTTAAACAAGAATAATGCTTATATCAAATTCGCAAAAATAGAATTTACCTTATGGAAATAGAATCTAACTAAAAGTATATAAATTTGCCCTTGAGGCACTAACATTTACTAAGTATTCTTGAATAATAATATAAAAAATTTGAGGTATTAGAGATATGCAAACTAATAAAACAAATTTTTTATATTCAGAGGAAGTTTTTTATATACTAAGGTAATTTCTCTGATGTTGTATGATCATAAGATAGATTGGAAATCTTTAATCAAAAACTTTAATGATTTTCCCAAAAAAGGGGTTATTTTTAGAGATATAAATCCGTTGTTCAGGAATTCTGCTGCAATACAAGAAATAGCTAAACAATTTATTCATCAAGAGGAAGTGTCAAAAATTGATTATATAGCAGGGATTGAGTCTAGAGGTTTTACTGTTGCATCCTTATTAGCGAAAAATTTTAACAAGGGGATTATACTCGTGAGAAAAGTCGGCAAGCTTCCGGGTAAAACAATGAAAAAAAAGTATAATATTGAATATGGTAGTTCAGTGATTGAAATACAGGACGAAGCAATACAAAAAGGTCAAAATATTCTAATTGCTGATGACTTAATTGCGACCGGCGGAACTGCAATTGCTACTGCTGATTTAATCGAGGAAATGGGAGGTAGAGTCTTTGGTTTTGCAGTTATTATAGAATTAGTATACCTAAAAGGAGCAGAAATATTGAGAAATAGAGGCTACGACGTTCGTTCATTGGTGAAATATTATGATTAAAAATTTAAAATACATCTCAACAATAGGAATTATTGGTGGAACAGGTATTTATGACTCTAATATTTTTAACATACTAGATGAAATTAAAATTAATACTCCTTACGGAGAAACATCAGATAGAATAACAATTTGTACATATAATGAGAAAAAAATAGCATTCATCCCCCGTCATGGAAAAAATCATAGACTTCCTCCTCACAAAGTTAATTACCGAGCAAATATTTGGGCTATGAAAGAACTTGGTGTTAAAATAATCCTCGCGCCATCGGCTGTAGGAAGTCTCAAATCACAATATAGGCCAGGGGATATAGTATTACCTGATCAATATATAGATTTTACAAAAAAAAGGGAATATACATTTTATGATGGTCCAGTAGTTTGCCATATTTCTCAATCTGATCCATTTTGTCCTAATTTGAGGGAAATTATTACAAGAGAATTAAAACATTTAGGGTTTAAGTTTCATCCCCTAGGAACCTATATTTGCATAGAAGGCCCAAGATTTTCTACTAAAGCTGAATCTAATTACTATAGAACATTACTTAAAGCTGACATAATAGGAATGACCTTAATCCCAGAATGCCTTTTAGCTAAAGAAATGGAAATGTGTTATGTGTCCATATCTACGGTAACAGATTATGACGTTTGGGCTGAAGTTTCTGTAAATGCAAAGGAAATAATTGAAACATTAACTAAGAATGTTGATAAAACTAAAAAATTGTTACTAACAATTATTCCCAAAATAAAAGAAAATAGAAATTTATGTAATTGTTCTAACTCCTTAGAAAATGCATTTGTTTAGTAAACCTCTGTCCGATTAGAATTTTTTACTAATAACAGAGAACAATTATAGAAATGATTATAATTAACATTATATTTTTCTGAAGAAAAATATGTGTATATATTCATTTAGGTAATTTCGTATTTGGAGGAAGACTAACATCTCCTTCTATTAACTTTCTCTGTATAGTTAGTTGTAGTTTTTCTGGATCAATTTCCATTTTTTTTAATTTGTTAATGGACAAAGTAGATAATTTTAAGCTGATATTATGCCCTCCTATCCTCCCAAATGCAATAGCCGAGAATCTGAAACTTTTATTTTTAACAACAAAATAACCAGTCAATTTACTTGCAACTTCTCCTCCTGACGAATTATTTATAAAGACATCTACTTTAAGATCTTCGTTATCTCCAAATCCGTACATGGTTTATAACTCTTTTGTAATTTCGATGCTCCGATTTATATTGCTTTCAACAAGAAAATTCCACCAATCATTATCGATTATGTGATAATTTTTTACATTTGTATTAATAAGTGTCTCATCATCAGTATCATAGAATTTGAATATTCCTTCTTTCAAAATTTTAATTAATTTCCATCTATCTTTACCAAAACGATTTCTATTAACCGCCACTGCCCATTTGTTCCCTTTTTCTATTTTTGGCATACCAATATACTCTGCTATATCTAAAATTCCTAACCTTTTTTCTTCACAGAAAAGTTCCTTAGTTATAACACTCCTCCAGACATCTATTGCTCCTATAGTTTTACCTTTCTCATTTATATTAATGACACCAAAATAAACGATCTTGTCATTTGTTTTAGAATCATTTTCACTCATAGAAAATTATAATTTTATTTCTCCTTATTTAGTTCTTGCAGCCTCAAATGGTTGTTCGAGTATGATTGCAAGATTATCAATCAGGGAATTTTTTTTCCAAGGCATATTCTTTTCCAAACACAATCTTTTATATCTATTTATTATAGCAAATCTAGGATGAAAGGATTCAAATAAATTTTTGGAATATTCAATTATCATATTTTTATTAATTAATGAGTCTATAATTTCTGTACACTGTGATTTATCTAAATTCAACTCTATTGAAATCTGGTCTATTTTCAACATGCCTTGGCTTATTATAAGTAAAAATATTTTAGTTTCCAAATTCGAAAGTTGAAGATCTGTAATGAATATATTGTGATAGTTAGCATTTAAAAACAACATAAGGATGGCTCTTTAACCTCAAATAAATATTTCTTTCAATTATAAGATCATTCTATTTACAATACTAGAAATTATAATTTTTTAAATATTTATAGCCTTCAGTTAGTATTTCTTTCGACTTTTTATAAGTAAGCCTTTCTAAAGCGCTTTCATAGGGAGCCCATACGAAATCCGTATGCTCTGATGACAATACAACATCTTTAGAATTGGTTCTAGCTAAAAGATATACTACTTTTTTGGAGATCAACTGATTCTGACGTGTATATTTATATGACATTTCCTTTTCAAAACCCTCAATAAAAGTAAGATCGCTAATACCTGTCTCTTCTTTAACTTCTCTACTTATAGTGTCAGTATGATTTTCCCCTCTTTCTTGATTTCCTTTTGGAAAATCCCAATGGCCAGGGAAATAACGTAATAGAAGAAATCTTATTTTTTGATTATCTATTCCATACACTACTGCTCCACAAGAAAATTCAGTTCTCAAAAAAATCCCCATTGCAAATTCTAGATACTTTAGACCATTATTCTGAAGACTCACTAGTAGAGAAATGCTCTGTATATTGAATAGGTAAGTAATCATGTATATTCAGCCATTCTTCTTCATCCATAAAGTAGCTACAATACCATTTTTTCAAATGAGGATCATAAAATCCATGTTCATTCATTGATAAATTGAGAATTAATACGTTATTTTTAGTTATTACTTTATTTTCCAAATCTCCTTATACGATTTTGATAAGTTCTTATAGCACGCATAAAATCAATCTTCCTGAACTCTGGCCAAAAAACATCCATAAATACCAATTCGCTATAAGCACTTTGCCAAAGTAAAAAACCACTTAATCTTTTTTCTCCTGAAGTTCGAAGAATTAAGTCTGGGTCCGACTGTGGAAGATGAGAAGTATATAGGCATGATTCAATGATCTTTTTATTAATATCATTAACTTTTAATTTGCCCGCACTAACTAAAGAAGCTATTTTTTTAATAGCATCTACTAACTCTTGTTGTCCACCATATGCAACTGCTATATTTAAAAACATTGAATTGTATGAGGAGGTTTCTTCCTCTAAGATTTTTAGTATTTGTTGTAATTTTTTAGGCAATAATTCTAAATTACCTATAGCTTTAATTTTCATCTTTCTTTTATGGATGCGGTTATCATCTCGAAGTTTGGTTAATTTTTTACTTAATAAGTCATAAATATTAGTTAATTCCTCATTTTCCCGTTCGAGGTTTTCGTTGGAAAGTACATATACAGTAGTAATTTTTATTTCTAAATCGTATATCCAGTTTAGTAATTCTTCTGCTTTCTCCGCACCTATATAGTGAGCTTTGTCAATTCCAAAAAAATGGTATTTGGCCCATCTCCTATTTCCGTCTAAAATAATAGCAATATGCTTTGGTAAGGGATCTCTTGATATCCGAGACTCCAACCATCTTTCATAAATTTTATATAAACCCGATAACTTAAATAGTAAATCAAACAAAAATTCACTAGAAAAATTTATTATTTTCATTTAATATTTTTCTTTAAATCATAAAGTGTTTAATACTTATTTATTTTATTTTCGTGAAGACTAATTTTTCAGGGATTCTCCACCTTTTCTATTTCTATAATATTGATATAGAAATGTGGCTGCCACCAATGTTATAGCTAATCCAATTAGTAATGAAGAAATAAGATTAAAAGGACTGGTTCCTTCAGTCAGTACTGAGGTAAATTGTAGGAGGGGATAGTATAATAATATCAATATGACCAGTCTTAAAATATCTGACATAGTTTTGATACTGCCCCTAAACCAATTACTTAATAAAGTACCAGATAATATAGTTCCAATCCCAATCCACAATAGCAAAATAGTACCTCTAAGAAAACTTCCAACTATCTCTTTGTTGGTAACAATTTCAAAATTTGTCATATCCTCTCTAACAATTCCCTCTGGTATATGTGAAAGACCATTCACTATAGACACTACTATTATTAATAATCCTGAAACCAAAGAAAAAATCCTTATAAAACTTGTAGGAGTTGGCTTACCAAGTGCACTTAATGCTTTATCGATGTCAAATGCACGTATGATAAAAGCGGATCCCAAAATGCTTAAAACTAGGGCAATAGCTTCCCTTGTTAATCCAAAAATAGTAGATATTCCACTTGCTACCAATAATGCACCTGGAACTCCAAGGAAGAATTTTGAATATCTAGGATCATAGACCAACATTTTGATATATTTAGCAAAAATTGCATAAGAGTACTCGACACTTCTACTATGTTTAATCACTATCCGTTGTACAGATATTATTGGTACCATAGATTGAATTACTGGAACCACGGTCTCATCATCTTCACCATCAGAAACAATTACAGATGCGTCAGCTTTGAATTTATCCACAATATACCTTATTTCAGACCCAATTTTTTCGTCGCCTTCAATCCCCCTATTATATCTTCCAGCAACGAGTGCAACTTCCACATTATAACCTCTTTTCAAGAGATCTTCATAAGTTTTTACAGCAGCAAATATAGCATTCGCATCAGAATCTTCAGGATCTTCAATTGCTAACCGAATACCAGCGTTGATGCAAGAATCTCTCCCAATAACGGGAGTATCAATTCCACCTTTAGATCCTATGTCATCATCTCGATCTATACAGAGTACAATTATAGAGTTAAAGCTCTTATTTTGGTTAGTGATTAAATCTCTTATTGATAGATTCTCTCCATTATTACCATTTGACAAAAGAGGACCTCTCTATTTTATCATTTTTCACATTAATTAATTTATCTAATAATAGTTAAAATTAATTCTTGACTAGAATATCGAAAGTTGGATATGTGAATATTAGGGATAATTTAGAGTTAAAAACAATTAAAATATAATATTAAAGTTCTAATGTTATTATCTTTAAAACAAAAGAAGATATCTGCAAAGAATTGCATTATTGAATGTTTTATGTATCTCTACATATATTGCAGATCATTATCTTCTTTCCATAAATTTATCCTTTGATGAAACCAAGGATAAAAACTTGTATTCTTATCTTCAAATTGTTTCTTAATTATTTTGGCAATTGTTTTAGAAACTTGACCAGGTTCACCATAAATCTCCTTCTTATTCTTTGACTTTATTCCAAAATCTTCAAATTTATCATACAAATGATTCACCATTGAGGTAATCCATTCAGAATTTATTGGTGGAATCAGTAAATTGCTTTTAGCATCAAAAATTGTTTCAGGTCTATCTGTGTTTAACCTTATAGTAAGGGATAATACATTTTTGAAATATAATAATTCCTCTTGCATAGAACCTGAATCTGTCATCTCCGCCCAACATCGTCCACTATCTAAGAACTCTATTACTTGCCCATACTCTTTCCATAAAGGAGTAATTAAGAATTTTTGAGGAAATTCTTCGGCTAGCAATCTAACTTTTTCCTCTAGACCATAAAATTTCAATGCAGACTTTGTAGCATTGAGCATAACTAAGACAACCTTGTGATCGGAATACTTCACAATATTAACTAAGCCATGGATTATTGACTTAAATCTATGTTCAGTTAGGTTTTCTCTTCTATGTATATCCATTCTTATCCATTTTCCTTTCTCTAATTCAGGATATAATTCAAAAATACTTTGAGATACTTTTTGTTTCCTCTTTAAATATATCGCATCTACCACTGAATTGCCAACAACGTGGACAAATTCATCAGGGTATCCTTCTTTAACAAGATTATCCTTATTCAATTGAGTAGGAGCAAAGAAATATTGTGTTCCTGCAGAGCATATCCAAGTATCTATTTGCTCTGGAAATGGTTCTTCTCTTGCGATAAACCATTTTCCATCAAATTGTTCTTGAATATATTTTTCTATTAGATCTAATGTTGGTTCTTGTGTAATTTTTAATTTTTTCATAATTTCAGGGCTCATTGATCGTAATCCTGCCTCATTTTGGGCTACCTTTTGACCCATCCCAAAAACCCAAGCTAATGGAGCAATTCCTGCAACTAAGGTGTCTCCATGAACTACTGGAAGCAATTTTGATGTAGAACCAAATTCTTCTTTACAAAATCTACCAAAAGAACCAAATTTAAGGATCAATTCACTGGCTTTTTCCATAAGATCTCCCCTTATCTGCAGATCACAACCAACCGATTCTTCTAATTTAAATTCCTTAATTCCAAAACCTAAAATATCATCAAAATGCTGACCTGTATCTATAACAAATACGGGAAGTTTTTCTCTTTTTGCCTCAACAACTAACGGGGCTTGTTTATAGAAATCTGGCTTAGTACCTATAACGACTGAAAGTATTGGACTATTTTCTAATTTGGCTGTATTGAAAATATCTCTTAATAGGGTACTGTTTACGTTGATAGGTAAATTGTGTTTAGATATCTCAATCTTTTCGATATTTGTAGTCCTCAATTAAATCTCCCTATTTTTTTTAATTCCTTTTGTAGCTTTTAAATAAAGAATAAATCCAATAATAAGTATTCCTATTCCTCCAACTATAAAAATATAAGGAACTAAAACAAGAATAGGATGAAAAAACTCACTAATTATATTAGAACTAAGAGAAAGAGAAACCACCATACCTATGATTAAAACGATTCCGGTAAAAGACAGGAGCATTCCACTTAATCTATTACCATAGTTTTTTGATAAGCCGAATGTTATTCCAGCCAAGATAATGGAAGGAGCACCAGAAATAGATAGTGTTTTAACAACCACGCCGCGTACATCTACAAACCTCTCGGGTCCTTTCCCTTCACTACCAATTAAAAAATTATAAAAAGAAATAACTAACAAAACAAACATTATTGCTAATCCTAGAGATGCTATTGACAACCAAATTTCTAGGCCCAAGTTATTCTTTAATATATTTATTCAACTCCTACTATCTTTGCAATTTCTTTTCGTGCTGCTGCACCCAACTTTGAGGCGGCTGTCTCTGGTAGAATACTATTTACGAACACCCCAAACCCTTTTTCTAATCCAGTAAGTTCAGAGATGTGTGGATAAATTTCAATATGCCAATGAAATTGTCTGCTATTCTTTTTCTCCGGTGATAGCTGAAAAATTAGATTAAAAGATGGATTTTTTAATACTTGGGACATTCCTCCTAAAGTAGATCTTAAAATCATAGCGAGGTCAAATATTTCTTTCTGAGATATTTTTGTTAGAGTTGTAGAATGTTTCTTTGGATAAATTGCAAACTCATAAGGATAAATTGAAGCCCATGGAGAAAACGCAATAAAATTATCTGTAGCAAGTATTTGTCTAGGTCCATCTAGTTCAGTAGAAATCGCAATACATGAAGGACAATTTCCGTTTTCATTAACATATCGATGGGATAATAATGCCTTAGATTCAATAAAAGGAGGTACTTCTGAAAAAGTAACAATATCAATGTGAGAATGATCAATTTTTGTTCCGCACTTATTTCCGTTGTTTATATAAACAGACACATATGTAACTTTTTTCTGAGAATATAGCCATCTTATTCTATCCTGTAAAACTAAAAGCACATTACACCATTGCTCTACTGAAATATTGGAGAAGCTCTCATTGTGATTGGGTGTGGCTACTAAAATCTGATGATAGCCATAAGCTGGCTCACTATATAGAGGCTTATCAGTATATAGACTAGAGTTATTTTGAACTATGATAGGGGTATTACTATTGAAGACTCTTACACTCCAGTCTTTAACTATATTTCCTTCAGAATCCGATAATCTCTGAAGAATTCCGCTTTTAATGACAAGTGACACTATTGCAGAAGGTGTATAATTTTCGTTGCCAGGACAATATGGACAAAGTGTGTTTGAAGAATTATCCTTTTTTATTTCATCTAAATTACTTGGATAGATTACAAATTTATCCATGACATAATCCTTTCTCAATTCTCCCAAGGTAATTCTTTAAACGTCATGGTTTCCTTTAATTAAAGGTTCTGAATAATTATGTAATATTACCCTGATCATGGTAAAAGATATTTTCAACTGATTTATTAAAATCTATTTACTGCACTGTTATTATTTTAATCAAGAAGTATTAAACTCGTGTTTTTTTACAATCAATAAGTTTAAAATATAGTTGATAGCTTGATAAAATATCATGACAATGCCAAAAGGTTTTGGATCAAATGTAAGTCAAAATGGAAAAAGAAATTTTAATGACTGGTGGAATTCTGTACCTGCAGATTTAAAGCAAAAAGCTAGGAAAGGAGATGAAAATAATAAGCCTTTATTGAACCAGGTAAACTATGTACTTTTACATCTTCATTTAGCAGGGAAACATGATGCTAAACCCTCTCATGACGAACTTAAGGATTGGCTTCATAGCGGCCAAGTCGATGTATTACGAAAGTAGTAGATTTCTTTTCTTAATTTTTTTCTCTTAGTTAATATCCTCTTATTGTATCATATAATTAGTGTTAAATATTACATGGATGTTACGAAGGACTAATTTAAAATTTGTTTAAAGTAAACAAACTTTTGATTCATACTAATGCCTATGTAGGGAAAAAGGATTATATTATTTAATAATAATGTTCTTTAATTAAGATGTTCTAAAACTTATTTAAATTCTTCTTCTAATACTTTCTTTTTTTTACTTATTTCAAAAATCTTATCAGT
Organism: Nitrososphaeraceae archaeon; assembly: GCA_025922715.1. Taxonomy (GTDB): domain Archaea; phylum Thermoproteota; class Nitrososphaeria; order Nitrososphaerales; family Nitrososphaeraceae; genus TH1177. The sequence continues at coordinate 2,445 of JAICHH010000034.1, read as the reverse complement.
ATGTAAAAGAGCTTTTTTCCTCTGTCTTTTGAAAAGGAGGGATTGAACCAGAAGATGATTTTCAGGAATCACCATTCCTGTTTGATCATCAGAATAAGGAATTTTAAGGACATCATCTTGGCGTCTCATTACTTCTTGGTGAATATGAATCATGTTGGTATCGCCATGAAGAAAGCCCATCTCTAGAGCTTTTTTTCTTATATCTGCAGTTCCCTTTGCAGAATTTAAAATTGATACACCAAATTCATTTTGGAAAATTTCTAATACTTCGTTTTTTGTTGGAGTTTTACCTTTAAATCTTATTGACATTTGGTGTAAATGCATCATCCTTGATGGGACCTTATAGGAATCGACAAATAGTTTTATGTTAGGTATAAAATCTTTTACATCATCTTGATGATGAGGACTTTTATCCCATTGTATAGAATCCTTTACATCATTTAGATCTTCCAAATCTGCCCATCGTCTAATCAGTGTTACATCATATCTAATAATTCTATCACCAAAGTGATCAATTAAAGGTTGAATAACTCTGCCCATACCTGAGACGTTACAACTACCCTGAATAACATATGATTTCCCTACGACTTTGTCATAATTAACTCTTGAATTGTGTATAATGTCAGCAACAGAATATTTACCTTCGCGATCTTCTCCACCTTGAAATATAGCCATTTTTTTCATTGGTAAATAAAATTTTTGTTTATTTTTATATCCCAATCCTTCTTTTGAGGCATCTATTACAATATCACTCTTTTGGATAGCATCCTCAATAAAACCCGTAAACTCCAATTTATTATTTTTGAATTCTTGTTCGATAGATCGGGGAATAAAAACTCTATATCCTTTGGATACTGCTTCTTTTACTCTTTCGTCAGCCTTATATTTAGCTATCCCAATCAAATCTACCTCTCTGTCTAAATCAAACGCTGTAGCTAACCTTCTTCCGATATTACCATAACCATTAATGAATAATTTAACCATTTCAACCACTAAAATCTTCTTAATTTATTCCATTAAAAGTATAATATATTTTTATTTTGACTTTCTAATAATTTGAAATGTTTAAATGGACTGATCCTTATTAATAATTTCTATTGTAAATGAAGATTTTGATTATTGATAATTATGATTCTTTTGTTTATAACATTGCACAATTACTTGGGCAATATAATATAACAACTTACGTTTACAGAAATGACAATATTACTCTTCATAAAATAAAAAAAATGGGCATACATGCAATAATCATATCACCTGGACCAGGAACTCCAGAAGATAAGAGATACTTTGGAATATGCGATAATATCATAAAAATCTTAGGAAAAGAAATCCCACTTTTAGGTATATGTTTAGGACACCAAGGAATAGTATCTGCTTTCGGTGGGAAAATTACCAATGCAGGTGTCACTAGGCATGGCAAAACAAGTGAAATATATTATAATTCTGATCCCTTATTTGAGGATGTCAAGAATCCTTTTCTAGCTACCCGTTATCATTCTCTTATAGCTGATAAAAAAACCTTTCCTAATTGCTTAGAAATAACGGCGAATTCGTTAGATGATAATGAGATTATGGCTATAGCTCATAAAAAATATCCTATTAAAGGAGTTCAATTTCATCCTGAATCAATATTGACTGGTGAAGGATTAAAAATATTAAACAATTTTATCTCATTTATAAAAAAATGATCAATACAGAACATAATATTAAGAACATATTAAATAAAGTTTCTTCGAGAGAAAATTTAACATATAATGAAGCTAAAGTGATTTTCACAAATATAATTGAAGATAGAATTCAAGACTATTATTCCACTTCTATTCTAAAGGCGATTTCAGCAAAAGGGGAGACAGTAGATGAAATTCTTGCAATGGTTCAAATTATTAAGGAACATTCTATAACAATCCATCCCAAAATCCAAAATAATTTATTTGATATTTGTGGTACTGGAGGCTCTAAAATCAAAACGTTTAACATTAGTACTGCATCTGCAATTGTTGCTGCCTCTGCTGGGTGTAATATAGCAAAACATGGTAATCGAGCGGTTTCTGGTATATGCGGAAGCGCGGATTTTTTGGAATATATTGGATTAAACTTGAGCAATCCTCCACATGTTGTATCTAGTTGTATTGAAAAATTAGGAATAGGTTTTTTGTTTGCTCCGTTATTTCATCCTGTTTTAAAGAATGTGTCAAAATTAAGGAAGGAAATAGGTACCAAAACAATCTTTAATGTTGCAGCACCATTATGTAATCCTTGTGCTAACTTAAGTGGCCAAATCATAGGTATATATGATTCGGATTTATTAAATAAATTTTCGGAAGTTACAAAAAAAATAAATAGAAATTTTATACTTATAAATTCAAACAATGGGATTGATGAAATTTCGAATACTTGCATAAACCAGATAATCTATGTTAACAATGGACAAATCAGCAAATT
>JAICHH010000033.1 GCA_025922715.1 Nitrososphaeraceae archaeon | reverse complement strand
TAGAGCTTTCCATCAGTTATTTCTAACAGTGAAATTTTAGGATTTTTTTCATCCTTTAATTCAAAAACAAAGCCATAATTCCCAAAAATAAAATTCAGTGATATTGAGAAATTCAAAAAAATATAGTAATTTTCATAAATAATCTTCATTGGGATTTTATATAGTTTATTTCTAATAATTTTCAAATGATTGAAATTATATCAATCAATAATTTAGTAATATATTTGAAACTAAAATATAGGATTAGCACAAGGTATTTGATAATTTATTATAACTTCTGATCCGTTAAAATCTTTTAAAAAATTATTATTTTTATCATCAAAAAACCTTAAAATATAGATATCAGGTTTTGTTACCTCAGCAATTATATATTCTTCAAAACCACCAAATTCATCAGTTTCAAAATAACCATATGAATCTATATTTGCTTTAGAATCAATAAATTCCCAATGAACATTTCCGTTAGGACTAAAACCAGTAACTTCAAAAAAGATTTTATGATTACTTAAGGCTCCGCAATCTGGAAATATTTTAACAATTGGAGATTCTGCAACAATAGGAACAATTTCCACTTTTATATCATAAATAAAAAAAGATATCGTTAAAGAAACTAATGATAATAATAATAGAATATAGATTATCATTAAATAGTATGTTTGATTTAGTATTAAAGAAGTTATATAAAATATAGTATAATTTATTTATCTATATTTTTACTATAATTTTATATATATCCATTATTAATAATTTTTAAATATCCTATATAATATTGTGTCAACTCTTTTAGAATAGGAGTCAGACTATACAATTTAATTTTTCCAACATTATCTTAAAGCATTAGAGATAAATCGAATATTATAAAATGTGAGCTTTTTGAATTTTATGTAAATGTGACTTTTAAGGACCATGCCGGTACATTATTCTTAGATACTAAAAATAATCTAATATAATATGAAAATATATCAAAAAATAATTAAAAGATAAAGAATTTAGACTCTTTGGTAATCAATTTAGAAAATTATCATAGTAAGAAAATTACAGATCTTGAATATCAATTGATGAATATATTCCCTATGTTTCTTTCTTACATTTAGTCATTTAACTAATTTCTTTTTCTGAATCTGAGTTGTCATTATATTATTGAATAGATAACTGAAAATATAATAAATCTAAAACTCAATTTGATCTTTTATGTACTATAGGTAAAAATTTATATAAATAAGAATTAGCAAATTTTCCATTTTAAAATAATCTATAAAAATATAAAAAGAATTAAAATGGATTAAAAGTGATTCTCATGGAGATTATTTCTTTACACCTTTAATTACATCTTCTTAAATAGAAATTTAGCAAGAATATGTATCAGCTAATTAGATTACCCTGGAATTTATAAAAAATGAAATAATTAAAAAAATCCGTTTTTAAAAGCCTAGAAAATTAAAAGTTACTAAATAGTCAAGACTTTTTATACTTTTACAGTAAAATTATTATTGATAACTGTCCATTTAAAATACCGTAAGGATGTAACATATTTTGTATTAATACAAAGTATCAAAAAGAAAAATAATTTATTAGTTAGTTACATTATGATGGCGTTCAAAAAACGATTCAGTAGTTGGTTTAAAGGTTTCATGAGTTGTGATTACTATAGAATGAGGTCCTTCTAGTTTTATTGACTCATCATCACCTACATATTTTAATATAAGATCTGTTACTGGGTCTCCAAATCCAAATTGTCCATGATACACACACATCTTGCCAGGTTTTGATATTTGTTCCAAATAGCCAAGGGGTAAAACTACTAAATCTGGAGCTCTACCTACAAGAATATCAAAAATTGGATCAAGAGGATTATTTGGATCACATGGTAAATTAACCGCTATATGGCCTTTAGATGCAAATGGTGTGGAATCATAGAGTAAAATGAATTCGCCTTGGGTTAAATTTATTCCATTAAGCAAAATATTTGTAGATGTTGTACTTATATCAGCCTGATGAACATAATCTAGACTTTTTGATATTGTATCCTGTAGTTGAGTTTGATCAGTAGGCAATTCTTGAGAAAGTGCTGAAAAATCTTCATCATTTGAAGATATTACTCCTAATATTAAGGTCATAGTAATGGAAATTGAAATTATTGAGTAGGAATTTTTTTTGATCTCCATTATTTAGATAAAAGCATTATTATATTTAATCTTATTTTTAATATAATATTATGTTAGGCTAGTTCTTAAAGAACCAACTTCTATAGCCTAGACTTTAAAACAATTGAGGCTGATAAGACTTTATAATCATAATATAAGACACTATAATTTTTTTACCACTAATAATACTTTCTATAAATAAAAAAGTTTGATCTATTAATATATTTACTATTTCATCTCTATTGCTTATTTTGTATATAATTTCTTTGTATTTGGCTTCGAACCAACAACCAGGTAGATTCCCCTAACACTATACTTACAATTGCCAATATTTGTCTTCTAAATAAGTATTAGTATTTAATTTAACCTTCTAAACTCTCCTTCATTTCTTTTATCAAAGGAAGAATTTTTTCAATTATTATTTTATTGAAATGTTTTTCCTTAAATTCTATTGTTAAAATTAAATAATAATTTTCACTAATCGGAATTATAAATCTACTAAAGTTTTCATATCTTCCAAACGCATAGGTTAATTTTCCTATTTTTGGTTCAAATTTAGTCCTTGATTTATGTCGAGTTATTGTGTTTACTGCTGATTCCTGATTTTCTTCTTTATTAAGAAGTAATTTTAACCCTTCACGATTTTTTTCATTTATAATAATACCATTTTGATCGGTAATAGCAACCCATCGTATACACTTTTCTGAATTTAATACATTTTTAGTGAAATCAGAAAGAATTTCATTATCATTTGACATATTCATAAAAAAGTAATATCTAATAAAAAATTTCCTATGACTTTATTACCTCAATTATTCAATAGTAGGATATTCAAAATATAAGTATATTCCCAAAAATACTTAGAATTTTATTCAAATATTGAGTACGATAAAAATGTTGAATATTGTCTATTACAATGATTGAAACCACAACAGAACAAGAAATAAAATACCAGATGAAGCTGCAAATAATCCGACAGATACAATTAACCAAAGAGAAGCAAAACAAATTTTGATACAATAATAAAAGCTGTTAGAAACCAGCATTAGACTGTGCTGGTGTATCATTTAATATTGGCGGAGAAATTAAAGAGATAGAAGATATCTTTAATTTTAGATTTATTAAATATAAATTTCTTCATAACTATCTAGATAACTTTAGATTTTGTTACTTAGTATGATATATAAATCTGAATTTATTGATTATAATGATTCATTGAATTAAGTTATAGGATAAACTTTATTTTTGATATTTATGAGCAACATATATTTTTCTATATCAAAAATTGATAGTTAAAAAGTTTGGACCAAAGTTATGTTTCCTTTTTATAAAACAACAATTAACAAATGAAGAATTTAAAATAATGAACATTAAGTTAAAAGATTATGATGATGAAAGAGTATTAAGAAGGTTATTTTTCAAGTTTTCTATGATTTGTATTATGTTATCCTTAGCATTCTCTATGGTTTTCAACATTTCATTTTCTACGTTCTTATTAATTTGTAATAAATCTGTTTTTGCCTTTTCTATGGCAGAATTAATCTCAGGATTAACAGTCTTAAACATACTTGAATTTGTTTCGATGAAAATTCGTTGTTGATTGGATATTCCTTCTAGATTAAATTTAAGTTGGTTTGTTGCTGACTCAAGCATGAGTTTTTGTTGATTTGCAGCCACTTCGATCATTGCTTTTATTCTAGAGTTTACATCGAATGACATATCTATAAAAAATAGTTAAGTAATATTTAAACTAGTACATTAAAAAGTATTTATTAGTAAATACTATGAAAATTATACAATCATTGTAAATTTTACTTTATAATAAAGTTACGAACTTTTTTAAAATATTTTTTGGAAAATATGATACTATTAGAAAAAAAGTATAGTTTTATAAAATGAAGTAAAAAGTATATAAATATTTTAAAAATTACATTTTTAGTAGTCATATTTTCCTCAAAGAACTTCTTCAATATTTTTTAGAATTTTATTTAAGTTCTGTTTATTTTCTAAAATATTATTCCACGAATTTTTTATTTTCTTATTGAGTGTATCCGGAACATTGAAAATTGTAAAATCTGTTGGAACTACCTGTGATAGATCATCCCATTTAATAGGAAATGATACGCTAGCAGAATTAGTAGGTCTTGGGGAAAATATTGATGCTATTGTCTTGCCTCTAGCATTTTGATTATGATCAAAGAATACTTTTCCTATTCTTTTAGTAGTATCCCACTCCATAGTAATTTTTCTTGGATGTCTTTTGATAAGAATTTTACCGATAACTTCTGCAAACGATCTAGTTTGTTCATAAGTATACAAATTAACAATAGGAACAAAAATATGTAATCCTGTTTTCCCTGATGTCTTTATATATGATTTTATATTTAGCTCGTCAAATAATTCTTTTAGGTCAAAAGCTACGTCACTTGTTGCTTTGAATGCTTTGATATTGTATTCTGGTTCTTTTTGATTTTTATTTTTTTCTTGTCCTGAATATATATATGGATCTAAGTCAAAAACTATAAAATCAGGGAAATTCAAACCACATTTTTCCTTATCTAATATATCATCTCTTTCTTTGCAAGAATCAAAATTATTAATCCTACTATACCATGGATGCATCTCTATACAACCCAGATTTGCAAGCCATAGAATAGTTTCTTTATTATTAGATATAATATAATTGATAATGTTGTCTTCTCTTGATTCAGAATACACTTCTACTGTCTGCACGAATAATGGTTTATTTTTTTGATTCCAATTTTTGTGATAAAACGATTTTCCTTTAATTCCATCAGGATACCGACTTAACGATAACGGTCTATCTTTGAGATAAGGGAGGATAAATCTACTTATTTTATCATAATATTCAATTAAATCTTTTTTTGTAAGTTGTGGATGGTTTATTGTTTTGTCCCAGAATACTTTATCGAGATTAGAGAGGAAAGAAAAACCATTATTATTGTTATTATTGTTATCGTTATTATCCTCTATATTATAGTAAATATTGTTTTTTTCTCCTTCATTGTTTTTTACTTCTACTGCTTTTATTAGTTTTTCAGTGTATTTTTCCCTTTCCAAAAGACATTCTTTTGGCGTCTTGTCTTCTCTCACTCTGAGAAAAATAGGAGACCTCATAATCTTTTCACTAGTCCAATTACTAAATTTTATTTCTACTACAAGTTCTGGTTGTGTCCAGAAAGGGTCTCGGTTAGTATACGGTACATGCTCAACGGGGCATTTTCCAATCCTAATTTTTTGAAGTTTGTCATATATCTGTCTAAGTAGCAAAAAATCAAATCCACTTCCAGTGTGACCAACAAATTGTAATTTACCTTTGGAATCATTAACAGCAAGAAGAAGCGAGCCAAAGTAATTTTTCCTATTTCCTTCTCCTCTAGTATAACCTATGACTATACAATCTTGAGTTTTAATATGTTTTATTTTTAACCATTCTCTAGACCGTATTCCTTGTACATATTTACTTGATTTATGTTTGGCTATTAATCCTTCTAATCCCATACTTTTAGTTGTATCGAAAAATTCCTTTCCTATTTCTTCAATAAAATCAGATTTTTTTATCCTTGTATTTTCTCTAACAACCTCTGAAAGAATTTTTCGTCTCTCTAAAAATGGCAAATCTTGCAAATTTCTTTCATCTAGATAAAGAATATCAAAAAAGTAATAGGTTGCTGGTAGTTCTCTAGATAAGATTTCGATTTCTCTACTGGAATCAATATTCATTCTCCTTTGATGTTTCTGAAAACTTGGGATCCCTGTTTTTTTGTCTAAGACAACAATTTCCCCATCCAAAATTGCTGATTCCTTACACTTTATAGCTGATTGATATGACGATGTTATCTGCTCTGACTTTAATGCCATTACTAGCTCTGGATATCTGTGAGTGATAAATCTGCCATTTCTAGATTGCAATTCTAGTGTTCTCTTTAACTTATTAAAGAATAGTATAGAACGTACTCCATCCCATTTGACTTCAAACGTCCAGTCTTTGCTGTTAAAGGGCTCATCTACTAATGTTGATAGCATTGGTTTTATTGTAGTTGGAAACTCTTCTACTACTACTTCTTCTTGTTGTTGGTTAGAAAAAGTAGTAGTATAAGTAGTAGTATGATTTAGCTGATTATCACTTATTTTGATTGCTTTATTAATAGAGACTCTTCTCTTGTCTTTTTTGTTGTAAGATCTACCTTCTTTTTCTAAATCCTTATTTATTCTCCTGGTTAAAACAGAATTTGGTCTACTTATAATTAATTCTTCATTAGATTCGAATTCGTCAGCTAATTTAATCAAGAGCCATTGCTTTCCTTCTTTTCCTCTATCTAAATGAGTCCTAACTAAGGTAAACTTTCCTTTTAGTTTATGACCAAATAAAGTAAAAGTAATCTTTCCTTTTTTAAATTGATCTGATATTTCCTGCTCTGATGTGTATGTGCCTGTATCCCAAACAATTACAGTACCTGCACCATAACTTCCCTGAGGAATTACACCCTCAAAGAGCAAATAATCTAATGGATGGTCTTCTGTTAGAACTGCAAGCCTTTTTATTTTTGGATTGAGTGAGATTCCTTTTGGTACGGCCCAAGATTTTAATACTCTTTCTTTTGTATCTTCTAGTCTAAAGTCATAATGCAATCTGCTAGCATCGTGCTTTTGTACTACAAATTTACTAGTTTTATTGTCTGTGAGCCGTTTTTTGTCACCTGGAGGCTCGGGTGTTCTACCAAAGTCTCTTTTTTTATTATATTCATCTAACATTTTATGCCACTAGTTTACAATATAGAAGAAATAGAGAAGAAGCCAGTATTAATGATATTCAGGCAAATCCTTTATAATAAATTAGTATTTTCCTTCACCAATATTCCAAGTGTCTTGTTCGTTGGATGTTTACATCTACAACCATGGGTGCTTAGACCATGAAGTGAAAACTTGTGACGACATCTATAGTAAGTACATATTGGTTCAGTCTCTTGACCGAATACATCAATTATTAATTGTGGTTGTTTTTGCTGTATTTCGTTGTCTGTTGATTCATTTGTTGTAGATGGCGTTGACGATGAAGCTGAACAGGACAATGAAGAAAACTCAATAACCCTATTCTCAAGTAGTTGCATTTCTATTACATTAGTCCTCCATTGATGGCTATAAATTAAACCGTTCTTTTTTCTAGACGAATTTAGCTCTCTCACAAAATTTAAATTCTGATTTCTAAAATTCATGGAATTTCAAACATTTAGTTGGAACCGTTCTTTCTGATTCGAGTTCTGTTTTGCTGCGGCTGCTGCTATTGTTTTCTTTGTCTGGAAAAGCATTAACTATATACCTCATTAAGTTCTCTTTTGTCTACGGGGCTTGCTTTTTATACTAATGCTAGCTTTAAGAGCCTCAAGTAAATTTGTAGTATCTTCAGCTTTTTCTTCTTCTTGCCCAATAGTAACTTTCTGTCCTTTAGATTTTGCTTCTATTAATTTCTCTAGTTCTTTAGAGTAAGTATCTGAATATTTACCTATATCAAATTGTTCACTGGTTAAATTATCAACTAATGTCTTTCCTAAAGATAACTCCTTATCCTCGACCTTAGGCTGTTGACCGTTAGAAATACCTTCAACTTCATCCATGGGTTTTATCTCGTCTAGATATTTTAGCTGATGCATTATGAGGCCTCTTTGATATGATCTTAAAGCAACCAAATGTTCTTTATCTCTTAGGACTACCTTACCTATTGCTATTTTATTAGTCTCATTGAGAATCTTGACAAATAGAGAATACGCTTTGCTATTGGAAGGGGATGTATTTTTTTTCTTCTTCTTTGTTATTCCAACGTCAGGACCAATATAATAGTTCTTTTCTATATATAAAGGATCAAAATCTTCTGAATCGATAAATTCATTAATTTCTATTGTGTGTGTAGTTTTTAATTTGATATTCTCTAAATCTTCTTTTTCTAGAACAACATAATTATTTTTTGTAATTTCGTAGCCTTTCTTTATTTCAGACCAAGGAATTTCCCTTTCTTCTATTGGACACCATTTTTTATATTTAATTTTGTGACCTTTTTCATCTAATTGATTAAAAGATGAAAATTCCTCTTTTTGTGTAGCTACAAAAACCTGAACAGGTATGTTGACTAGTCCAAAAGATATACTTCCTTTCCATATAGTGCGAGCAGCCATACCAATTATATATATGCTACAACCTTTAAACAACTATGGAATAAAGATAGGGTATTTTTAGTTGTAAGATTATTCAGAATAATCATCGAGAAAAATTTCTATGTATAATAAATACAAAAATAAATGAAGCTCTCACATTCTTCATTATTTCTTAATCAAATAAAGAATATTATTTCGATATACTTGTTATACTTGATTTCCTGATATGGTAAGAATTATCTTTACTTTAGAAAATGATAATCTGGAATAGATAAGGTAGAATATTTAACTATAATAATAAATTAGAAATTGTTGGAATATGATTAAAGAAATAACTTCATAGATCTATAATAGATATTAGACTATCCTTCAATATTTATAATTTGGCTAACAAGTATAGCATATTATAGTTTTCTTCTTAATCCTTCGTCTGTATGTCTACTTCCTCTAAATATTTCGTCTAAATACTTTCCTGATCAGTAGATAAATAAATTGAGTTAAAATGACCTTATTCTATTTTTCCGTCTCACTAGATATAACGATTTATAGAATACATGGTTCATAAATATATTCTAAAGAAATTTATTTATATCCTCTATTTCTTTACTGTGATATCTAAAGAAATTTGCTGTGGTAGTTTAATAAAATAAAACTATTCAACCTAGATAAAACCAAGATAAGAATTAAATAAATTTTAATAAATTTCTTTTATTGTATTCTGCTAATCTAAATTCATAAATGCTGTGACTACTTTTTGAGGTATTTTATAGTTAATTTATAAGTCAATAAATTCTATTGAACATTTAAATGAATCGAGATAATACAAATCAGTTAAATTCATATATTAGAGGATTTGAAAGTGACTCACCTGAAAGTCTTGGAGAAAAAATAACTACTTTTTTAACAGAAAATCCAGAATTAGAACTTAAAGATGTGAAGTATAATTCCTATGGATTTATACACAATCTTAATAGAGAAACTAGTTATAGTGCATTAGTGATTTGTTTGAGGAGATAAAAAATCATTATCATTTATTTTTTGAATTTATTTAATAATTCTATTTTGAAAAATTAGCAATTTATTCTTATTTTATTAAAGCAATTGTTATAAAGCTTTTAATAATCTATTTAAAGTATATTTTATTCAAATTGATAATTATTACATAGTAGAAGAAACTCCATATTACTGGACACATAAAATATATTTATATTCTAGTATTTCTATAAATATAAAAGGAAAGGAAATGGGAATAGTAATAAGCAAAAATGATGAATTTACTAGATTATTACAAAATAAACTTAAGGAAAGGTATGAGCAAAGAAGAAGATTAGATAATAACGTTCATGTATCCGATATTATTCCTTCTTCCTGTATAAGAAAACAGTATTATACCCGTAAATTACCTGAATTGGACATTATATCAAATGAAACTGTCCAGCATTTTGTAAGAGGAGAAGCAAGTGAATTAGTTATTACTAGTCTTGCAGATTTGGGAGTATCGCAATCAGAATTAAAAATGGATGGATTGACTGGACGTCCGGACATTATGAATAGTGATATTATTGTTGAATTAAAGGATACTATGAATACACAAAGATTGAATGTTACTGATGATAAATTTAAATCATATCTCAGGCAATTACTATACTATCTTGTAATAACAGGAATAGAAAAAGGTATTATTTCTATAAAATATAATATTAAAGAATTAAAATGGATTAAAAGTGATTCTTATGGAGATTATTTCTTTAGACCTTTTAATTCAAAATCTCCTGAAATAGAGAGTTGGGAAATATTTCTACCCGCTAGTGATATTACCAGAGAAATTTTAAAAAATGAAATGATTAGAAGAAAGAATCTTTTTCTGAAAGCTCTAGAAAATGAAGATGTTACTATATTACCAAGACTTTCAGAAAAAATCAGAAACCGAAAATGTCCTTGGTGTAAATTTTATGAGATTTGTATGGATAGTAAGAATGATGAAACCGAAGAAGCTAAAGAAATGGTAAATGAAATAGATATCTTAGACATACCAGGTGTTATAGATTTAAAAATTAATAATACCACTACTTCAACTACTTGATTTAAAAATTATATTATTTATTCAGTGGATAAATAATTACCAAATTTGGTAATATTTAATAACAATTAACTTTATTTTATGCCTATTTAAGTTTCGTATGAATCTTAAGTATAACTATTGGAAGATTATCATTTGATATTTATATGCTGACTTTGATATTATTTCACATCTTTGTATCTTTCTTTTTTAATGAGGAAAAGATTTTGATACGTTTTGAGATTAAATTTATAGATAAATAAGATAGAGATGAAGCAGCTATAGAAGATAATATTGCTGCTTCAAACGGTTTGAGTCCAATTAATAATAATTCGAATAATATTATCCCTCTTGCTAAATTATTAACAATATCAAAGATAGACCATGCAAATATCATCTTTTTTATTATTTGTTTTAAAATATTGAAATTGATCTCACTTGTTAGTCTATTAGTATATTTTTGTTTGTTGTCAAGATGAAAAAGAACTACAAAAGCTGTCTTATAGATTATGAAGCCAACTAATACTGTTATTGTAGAAGTTAATACATCACTAGGGGAATATATCGCATATACTTCAGCTATTACAGCACTAGCTATAAAACCAAAAATGCCTGCGATAAGTAAATTCTTATTCATCAAAATAGTTTCTCTATATTTCTTGTAAAAACTAGTTAGAAATCTATTGGTAATTCTGTTATTACTGATATTATTTTTTTTTCCCAATAACAATTATGTATATACAAACAACCCTTTATATCTTTCAAAAAATGTTTAGTCTTTTGAAGACATAAACAAAATCAAGTTTATTTTTTACTTAAATTTAATAATATTACTTTAAAAACTATGTTATATGAAATAAAACTAGGAATCATTACACTTTAACAATTATTGCAATGTGTCCATAACTATTTTATTATATTTTTGAAAGATATTCACTTCTATTTTCAATCATTTAAAACATTTATTGTGTTTAGATTTTCTGATTTAAATACAGATTATTAAAAAATAAATTGAATATAAAAAAATTTTTTTAGTTAGAGAATGTTTCATTTGAAATAAAACTAAATAGTTTTTTTATAAATTTTGTTTTTTATGTAATTACTATTATCATTATTTGACCTTCATAAAGATTATTATAAAAAAATCATAATTTTCTACTTATTTCTGTAATTAGATAAGGAAACGCAAGATAAATAAGAAAAATATAACTAATATAATTAGACAAGATAGCTAATATTTTTTTCTTCTAGTACTTATAAGTAGTATTTTATTACTATATAAATTTACAGGACAAGCTTAATTATAGGGGTTAACATAATAAATAATATGGGATATTTTTTAATTTCGTCATTAAAACAGATTAATTGTACACTTAGTGGACATGATGTATCTGTAGAAGATGAAGAAAATTTATTCAAATGTCAAGAAGGATATCTTAACACAAAATGTGTAAGATGCAATTACCCTTTAATATTACGTATAGATCCTACTGATACAGAAGAATATACATATATGATATTGGAAAAAAACTAATTAGAGTTTCTTTTTATAAAGTTGAAGGTCTATTAGATTTATTTTGTTCAAACTATTATATTAATTTGAGTAATATCATACTATTTTGGTAGGAATCGGTAAATGAAGATTAAATGATACGTAAAAGTTTTTCTTGTAGCAGTAGTATTTGGTATATTCAATATTAAGAAATACTAAACTAAAATATATCTGAAATATGATATATGAATAAAGATATATTGATCTTCTATGTAGGTTTATCTTGAATACAGCAATAATGATTAATATAATAACTTATTATATTTAGTATCTCCATGTAAGATAATGTTGTAATTAGTTATTCTTATATATTTTCTGGTTCAACTATATGCTCAGTTATTATTTCCTCACTTATTCGACGTGTTTCACTTATCGGTTTTCGCTTTATTACTATTTCCTCTTTAACATAGGGTTTTTTTGTTACTTCTACTTCTTCTCTCTTTAATGGTATTTTTATCTCAGTTTTTGATTCTATCGGAGGTATATCTTCTTTTGTTGTACTATTATTAGTACTATCTGTTAAATTCTTAACTGGTCTTCTTTCTATATTTATTTCTTCATGCATTAATTGAACTTGTTCTGTTTTAGTTTCCTTTGCTGGTTGTTTAGTAATAGTTACTTCATCTATTACTTCTTTTTTTGTAACAACTAGTTCTTCTGACATAAGAGGGATAACAATATCATTATTTTTGCTATCTATAGAAGAAGAATAAGTAGAAAGATCATTATTTTCATCCTCTACTGCGATTTTTGATTGGTTAATAGAATAGTCTTCTTCTTTTTCAGTTGTTATTGATGAATTTCTTTT
This sequence comes from Nitrososphaeraceae archaeon, assembly GCA_025922715.1. Taxonomy (GTDB): domain Archaea; phylum Thermoproteota; class Nitrososphaeria; order Nitrososphaerales; family Nitrososphaeraceae; genus TH1177. Next base: position 1,392 of record JAICHH010000033.1, on the reverse strand, counting down.
AGAGAAATTTCTTGCTTGTTCTTCATTTATTTTGAAATAAACTTTATCGCCATCATAACGTTCTATTAAATCCTTAGGAATATCAAAAAATTCTGTATTAAGAAAACCTTTTTTTGTTAATATGGAAACTGAACCAACTTCTTGTACTTTACCTAAATCTTCATTATTAATTCCTACTGCTTCTTTTTTTATGATTTCATTCCAAGGTATGTCTTTTGAATCAGACTCCATAATTATCTAAATTCAACATATAATATATCAATTGATATACCAGTTTATTTCTGCCACTTATTTTAATAGATCTGCTAAATCATACTGTTATTATATTGAATTTATAAAATATATTTCAATTTTATCTTAAGTTAGAACATACTTAAGTTATATTATGTACATAATTAGTAATGGGACTACCAAATTTTAATAAAAAGAATAATTCTCCTATGTCTGAAAACGAAATAAAAAATGTAGACGATAATGAAACAAATAAAAATAATGAAAATCCTATTAGAATTTCACCAAAAAAGTCAAAAGATTCAAGAATGACAATTAAACCATCTGTAATACATCAAGAAGGATCATTTTCTACTAAAGTAGATCATTTATTTGAATCGGTAAAAGAAAAGACCTCGGACTACTTTGATAAGGCTAAGATAAAACAACATAATATTAATTCATTTACAGCAACAGGAACTAACGTACAAAAAGCAAATAAAGTACACAATCAGCAGGAATTTGTTATTCCAGTTCTAGAGGAAAAATACATACTTTCTAAAAATATAGTATTGGAAGATATTAAAATAGAAAAAAAATGGATAACTCATAATGAAAAGATTCAGGTACCCGTATCCTATGAAAAATTATTTGTTAATGATAAAGAGCTTGATGCATATTCAAAGGAAAATATTTTTACTCAGATCAAGGACAAAATTTTAGATTTTGTATACGTTGAAGGAAGTACCAATGAAAACAAGATTGAAAATGAGGCAAACGAAGAAGTTCAACAAAAGGAACAGGAGAAGTTGATGGATAAATATCATCATACAAAAAATGAAAAAGAAGTACATAAAGTAAATGGTGAAAGAGTGTCTCTATTCGATGACGAAAAGGGTAATTTTACCAATGACAAAAATAATAATACAATACAAAATGACAATACACAAAAATTAATTCCTTTATATGCCGAAGAAATAATAATAACTAAAAGAAAGGTAAAAGTTGGAGAAATAATAATAACTAAAAGAAAGATAAATGAAGTTAAGAAAATTGATTTAGATATAGTCAAAGAAAAAGTAACAGTTGATTATGCTAATGGCAGAAAAGAAAATATTACAGAATAATAAAAGTCATTACTATAATTAGATAAATATATGCTTATTTTGTGATAAAAATATC
>JAICHH010000032.1 GCA_025922715.1 Nitrososphaeraceae archaeon | reverse complement strand
TCATAATAATGAAGAATAGATAGATACTCTATTCTTACTACAATATTATATTATGGTTAAATATCAATTTTACCATCTAACATATCTAAAGAATCCTCCGCTATATCTATTGCTGTATGAGAATCGATATTTGGCTCCATGGTTATTAAGACTACCTTATTATCCAAATATAGTGTGATTATAGAGAGTTTCTCCCGTTCAATATAGGAAAATCTTGCTTTACCCATCGTAGGATCAAACCTCTCTCTCATGGATCTTCTGATAGCTGTTTGAGCCAAATAAAGCTCTTCTCCGGCCTCATCCACTATAGAATCTATACCTTTTTTCATTCCTCCTGCGAGCAGGGCTCCAGTTTCATCTACTACTCCAGCATATCTTATGTCATCATGCAAAGCAAATATAGATTTACATAACTTGTTATAATCCATCGCTATACTAACCAATAACTCCATTATTGAATGTTATTTAAGATTATGATTAAACTTAATTGTGATTATTTATAACCACCCTAACTTTAACTTTAATTTTACATATAAGAAAAATAAATAGCGAAATATAAGATAAATTCTATTCCGTGTAAACTTTCTTAATCTACTTATCCGATATTTTAGAAATGACAATAGTAATACAAAATATATATACATATATCCTTCTCTTAAAGTTTACCAAAAATGAACTTAGGAAAATTTTATTAGTATTATTCATAAATGTTATATAATTTTTCCACTGATAAATATATGGATGATCACAATCAAATTTAAAAAATTTGGGATTAGAAAATTGATTGGGGAAAAAGAAAGGAAATATCCAGTAGATGTAACTTACAAGTAACAGATTGATGGTTTTATTATAAGAGGAGCTAAAGATTGATCAATATGTATTTTAATTGTGTATAATAGAATACCCGGAATTTTGTAACCAATATATGGTATGTTAAAAGTAAATAATTGTATTAAATATAGTTTTTTATAATAATCTCAATTTTAAGCCACATAAAGGATTAATTAATAAAGGAAGAAGGATCAATCATAATATGGGAAAAAAAATAATAATTCTTGGAGCAGGTTTTGGAGGACTTTGTATCTCAAATATTTTAAGAAAAAATCTTGACCATACAAATGATATTATAGTTATTGATAAAAAAGACTCTTTTATGATGGGATTGACAAATTTATGGATACTTGATGGTAGAAGAAGGTTAGAAAACTCAAAAATTCCCTTGACAAACTTAAAATCCAAGGGTATTACATTCATACAAGATGAAATAATCAAAATCGACACAAAGTCAAAAATAGTAAAAACTCTTCTCCACGTAGATCAAAGTTATGATTTTCTTGTTATTGCTTTGGGGGCAGAAATGTCTACAAATATGATTCCTGGCTTTAATTTACATAATAATTTTAATCTATACGATGGAGAAAGTATACCTTCTTTAAGGAAACAAATTTTGTCGTTAGAGAAAGGAAAAATTGCTATTGTGATAATGGGATTTCCATATAAATGTCCACCAGCACCATATGAATCTGCTCTCATAATAGATCAAATTATACGTAACTTTGATAGAAGAAATCAAATAGATATAGATGTTTATTTTCCATCTATCTTACCTTTACCTGTTGTTGGAGAACAAACAAATTCAAAATTAATTTTTATGTTAAAAAAACAAAATGTAAATTTGTTTCCAAACTATTCACTAAAAGAAGTCCATCACTATAATTTAGAATTTCATAATGGTCAAAAAAAAGAGTATGATATCTTGGCTGGAATTCCCTTTCATTTCCCTCCTGATGTGATAAAAAAGTCAGGATTAATAGAACCAAAAGGTAATTGGATATCAGTGAACAAATTTACTTTAGAAACAAGATTTAAAGATGTATTTGCTATAGGTGATGTCACAGAGATTAAAATAAACGATATTATAGCTGTGCCGAAAGCAGGTATTTTCGCGGAAGGTCAAGCAAGATCTGTTGCTTCTCAAATTCTCCATAAAATAAGTAAATGCTCTCAAGAATATCCTATATTAGAGTTCGATGGTAAAGGATTTTGTTTTATGGAGACTGGAAATGGGAAAGCGGGATTTATCGATACTAATTTTTATAATAGTGATGGTGCCATCACAATCTTAAAAGAACCATCGACTACTTATTATAAGAAAAAAATCAATTTCGAGAAACATAGAATTAAAGAATGGTTATAGCTGTTCAGATGAGATATTATACAACTAAAAGAAACTATGATAATATTACTTGTCTAGCTTATAAAACAAATAGCATATTGCTCAAAAATGTTATGTTGTATCTTCCTCATCCTCGTTATTTTCGACTTCATCGTCATTGTCTTCATTGGTATCGTCTAATTCTGGGATCGCTATATTTGGCAAATCAATTTTAACAATTTCATCCGTTGCTAGTCTAAAGTCTATTATTTCAGGTCTTTCTGCAACTGAATTTTCTCCTACTTTGCATATTATTCCATCATCTTTAATTAATAAAGCGCATACTCTGAATTTCTCTCCCATACTTACTTGATTAGCAGTGAGATTAAATTGAAGTTCTGTAGTATTTCCCATTTTCATGCTTTTGAGAGGGGTAAATATCTTAGCTTTTGTAAAGCCATCAGAATTTATGAATGTTATAACATCACCAGTATCCTCAGTAATATCAAAAAAAGTTATTATGACATTCAAATCTTCACCTTGAGTTTGTGCATAAGAAATTGTTGAAATTGTAAAGCAGGAGAAGATACCAATAAGTGCAAATATAAATATTTGACCTATTCTTAGAGTTCTATTATTTTTTAGTTTCATAGAATAGTAGTTACTATATCATGTTTTAATATTTGAAGTTTATCAAATTATATTATATAAGCTAAATCTAAATAATATTACGAATCATTTTCTTTGTTTTCAGACTATACTATTGTTTGTGCAATATTTTCTGAGAACTTTTCTAGTAATTACTAATATTATCTCTTTTCAGGGAAGAAAGGATTAAATATTGTCTATATATCCTGTTTCATAAAAAAATAATACTAGTCGTTGCACATATGCATTTTCTCTATTAATTGAATAAAGATTAGTACTAATTTTATGTTCTATTACCCATTCAATTTTTACTAGCTCAGCTAAATTTCTTTTTATATCCTCTCTTTTAAGATATGTCTTTTTATGTAACCCATATACAGTTAATAATTTTTTTTCTTCTGCTAAGGCTTTTAATATTTTTATCTTACCTATGCTTCCTAATCCTTTTTCTACAATATCTTTGACGTGAAAGGTATTATTCATTTAAAATCAAGCATTGAATTTAGCTTACTCAATAATGTCTTCTCTAAGTTTTCTATTGATGATGATATCAGACTAATTTTTTTTAAAGAGATTATTTTTATAATCTTTCTAGTCGCAAGATCATCTAAAATATCTTCTACATCTAATTTTCTTAATTTGTATTTTTCAGAAATCTCCAAACTTTGCATTCTAATATCCTTTAAGTCAACATAATCTCTATTTTTAATCTTTAAACCCTTTATTATTCCGAGCAAAATAATTATTTGTAACTTGGATAATTCTTTAATATCCTCATCAGTAATTCCATTATAGGTTTGTTTATTGATTTTTTTTACATGATCCAGAAGTACCCTTTCTGTTCCCTCCGATTCTGCAAGATTTCCTGCATATGATAGTAAATCTAATGCATATCTAATATCTCCGTTGACAATAGGAGAAACTACTATTTTTGCTATCCAATCAAGTATATCTGTACCAATTACATTTTCTTGAAAGGCCTCTTTTGATCGTCTAACAAGGATATCGCTGACTTGGTCAATTGTGTAATTAGGAAATTCAATATATGCTCGCCCCATTGAACTTAATTCAGCTTCGTCTAATTTCTCATAAAATTCAGTGCTTCTAGCAATAAAAATGACTCCCTTTACATTACATTTATTGGAGGGATCAAATTCATTCAATCTAGTCAGATCATAAATGATCCCAATTTCTTTTGAAATTTTGATTAAATAATCGATTTCATCAAGTATGACTATAGAATACACATTATTTATAATCAAATAATCAAGCATTTGTCTAAGCATTTCCTCAGCACTAAGACCTTGTGCAGGCAATTCTGGAGCGATACAGCTTAACAAGTATTTGTAAATTGCATATTTATTTCCACCTTGTAATTTTAAATTTATGTACACTATTTTGATGTTTATTTTATTTTTTCGTAATTCATTTTCTAAAATACCAGAGAATTTGATAACCGTTGATGTTTTTCCTATTCCTGCTGGGCCAATTATTTGTAGGACAGTTAAAGGAAATTTGTCTGGATCATTTTTTATATCCAAAAATGTTCTAACTAACAGATCTATTTGCTTGTCTCTATGAGAGATCTCTTTAGGTAAATATCGAGGAGATAACTTTTTTCTGTCTTTAAAAATAATACTCTCATACATATATTGTGTTACACTAGCTTCTATTTGTTATTAATATTATTAATTATTCTTTGGCACAAATCTCCAATTTAGTATTTATTTAAATTTACTTTATGTTTTGAGATTTTTTTTGCTTTAATAAAGTCCACAAAGTAAAATAAATAAATTCTTTCATTAATTTTTAATATCCAAGGAATAAAGGCTTCCTTTTTTAAACTGGATTCATTTATTTCAAATCCATTTTCTTCAAGTAACATTCTAAATGATCTAGCATCATATTTTTTGTCTAAAATTCTTTCTCTATTAAAATCATATGGATCTGTAATTATAATATCACTTTGCGGTTTTAATAACCAATGACAAGAGGATAATAATTTCTTCGTATTAACCAACTCGATTAGATTAATTGCTATTATAAGGTCAAATTTCATTGGATGAAAAGGAGGAAATTCTGCATCAGCTACACAAAATTCTACATTTCCTTGCCTAAATTCGTGCATGTATTTACGAGCTTCCTTTATGAATGAAAATGAAAGATCTATTCCTATTACAAAGGAATATTTTTGAGAAAGTTGTAAGGTAGTTTTACCCATTGCACAACCAATATCCAAAGCTATCCCGTCTATTTTCGGGTTTATACTATTGATGACACGATCATAAAGTTCATTCGCGTTTGGACTTCCTTTCAAGGATTTCATGAGTCTATCCTCTTTGTGATTTTCTTGTTGGAACCATTTATAAGGTAAATACCAAATTCCACCATCTTCATAAGTATTAGGTTTCTTAGATACAAATATTGTTTTTCCTATATCTTTTAGATATTCCTTCATTTCTTTTGAATGACACTGTAACAACCATTTTCCGTACATTTGTGGTCTATTTTGAATGTAGTCAAACATGTCTTTTACAACTATTGCTATACCTTCAATAATGGGATATTTTGTATCACATTCCATGCAATATAAAAAACCCTCCTTACATTCATTCTGGTTATCGGTCATTAAATTATTTAATTTTAAACGAATCTGTTTATCAGAATGGTTTAAACAAACGAGATGATTGACAAATTGAATCTTCATAAATCATTTAAATTACGTATAAACTATAATAACCTAACACTTTCACTATAAAGGAAAATTTTAAATTTTATACAACATATTTTTCTGTATTATTTTTGTAAAGAGACTACTACGAGACTACTACAGTTCCTCTTGCTATTCCTTTTCTTGTTTCATCAGGAGTTGTTACATCAGGATAGGTTATACTTTTTATATTTAATTCCATTTGGTAAATCCCTTTGGATGGAAATTTGATAACCTGGGAATCCGTTGCGTTCTGTGCTATCAAATCTTGTTTTGTAACAATTTTATTTCCTGCTTTATCGTAAACTATAATATCATATTTGATATCACCAATTATTTCTTTAGTTGTAAGCGCATCGGAAAAACGTAATAGTAGATTTGTATCTTGATTGGATAAAATTTGTTCCTCCCACTTAAAATTTACTAGAATGCCTCCAGTATCTGATACCACTTCTGATGTAGTTTCAACTGTTTTTTGTTCAGCAGGAGAAAGACTAAAAGTCATTGTGTTAGTAGAATTATTAGTATTAATATTATTATTAGTATTATTATTTATTTTTTCAGCAATTTTTAGAATGTCTGCTTTATTCAGCAATAAATGGATTATAAAATTATTTTCTTCAGTATATGGATCTAATGCTATTGATCTTCCAACCAAAGGATTTCCATTAACTACAGCATCGAAAGCATTTGTTTCACTAAACTTTGTAAGAGTTTTGGGTATCTTTATTTCTTCATGAACAAAAACATTGTTGTCTTGTATTCTTTTTATGTCCCAATTAAAAGGCATTATCCATGACATGTTACTTTGTTGAGAATCATATGTAAAGTTCTGAATTTGGTCATAGTATGATATTAGAGTTATATTATATTTTTTTTCACTGTCCATTATATTATCTTGATATACATCACCTACACTAAGCCATGAATCAAACCTTGGAGCATTCTCTGGTGTAAATATATTTCTAGGATTATCTATTCCAAAAATTTCGATTGCAAAATGATATAGTCCTCCTTCTAAAAGTAACGGACCATTAATTGTAATATCTCCTGTCTCACTAGTCCACCCGCCAAGAAAAGGTTCAGTAGAACCAAAGACAGTAATAGATTCACTAGAAGTAGGATTAATCTTTAACTTTAAAGGACCTGTAGGAGAATGAAAAAGATCTCTCATTAATAACTGGTCATCTTTTTCAACCGCTATAAAATATGAAACAAATTTAATAGTTTCGTCAGTTTTGGCGTCAAATAATCTTAATTCAAAAAATGAATTTTCTTTGCTATCTGAAGTGAGTATTGGAGGGTTAATTTTAGTATAAAGACTAGCCTCCCTGTCACCGACGGAAGCAGGAGGTAATTTTTCTTCAAATAAACCATCAGAAAAAGCATTATCAACTGGATTAAGTAATAAAATAGTGAATAAAATAAAAAATGCAATTAATTGTATAGAGAATAAAAAACTCATTTTATGACTCATTTATAACCAAGTTATTGTATTAAGCCTGCTTTTAAAATATCTTTCTTTTTAAAATTAGCTCAATACATCAAATAAAGATAATGATTTTCGCATTCATAGATTAATCGAGATATCACAACATGGGCTTCCAATTGATCATTTGCAATAGAATATGTCATATGAAATCTCTCTCGTGTACTTTGAGAAAAATGCCCACTCTGAAATCCACCTATTACAAAAGCTATTTTTTTATCATTTGTTCCTATGTATTCGTTCACAATAGTTTTGAGGTCTTTAAGAATACCAGTACTTGAAAATCCTATTATTTTATCAGGTTTAATGACCTTATCGACCAACTTATCAAAAGTCATATTTTTTTCAATTTTTAATAAATATTTATTGTAATCTTTTTCATCAGATTTTATCTCCTTTTCTTGATAGAGTTTTATCATTAATCCCTCAAATCTTCTATATGATTTTGGTATACGAACTTGTTCGCCGATAAAAATTACTTTATTGTCTATAGTATGCACATATACATCCATTAAGTTCCTTAAGAAGAGAGGTGTTGATAATATTGACAACAAACATATATGTACAATATCTGGTCTTCCTCTTTTCCAAAGAAAGTCTATATTTTTTTCTTTCATGGCACTATAATGGTAACTCTTGTCAAGAAAAACTTGACTAACAGACTTTCCAAGTTTTTTAGAATAATTAATTATTAGTTGATTATTTCTTAATTCGGTTGGTATAATTTCAAGTGCAGATTCTGCTAACACTATAGAAATGCGAGATGTTGTCAAGTTGGTTAGCTTTGCATTGATGTCTTTAATATTTCATGATATAATTGTGATCGTATTGACATCCAAATTGTTCTCTGATCATAAAATTTTTATTTTAAAAATGTGTAAGTATCTGATCATAACGTTGGGAAAACATCAAGCGAAACTATTAGCGCAAGAAAGAATTTTGATATTAATTAGAAGTGCTTTTCAAGAAATAGGTAATGATTACAAATTAGCCAATGATCAAGCACAACTTGCTAAAAAAATTGCAAAAAGATTAAGACTAAAACTTCCTTATGATATCCGTCAGTTATATTGTAAAAAATGTAAACTATTTATCTGCCCTGGTTTTAATTGTAGGGTAAGAATTGGTAGATCAAAAATTAAAGCATTAAGAATAACATGTCTGTCATGTAACAATGTATATCGAAAGTTGATTTGATATAGTTATGTGTAAGATCGACGAGAATAAGGATTTATAGGGGTATAAGAATTATTGTGATACTATAATGGCTAAAGTTTACGATGTTCCATCCGATAGGTTTATTGAAAAATTAGCTACGTATTTAAAAAATGATAAAAAGATAGAACCCCCATCATGGTCATATTTTACCAAAACTGGTCCTCATACTGAAAAAATACCACAAAATAAAGATTGGTGGTATATTAGATGTGCATCAATATTACGGAAAGTGTATATTCACGGACCTGTGAGTGTCGAAGATCTAAGAAGTAAATATGGAGGAAGCAAACAAAGGGGATACAGTATTGCTCACCACGTAGATGCTAGCGGCGGAATAATAAGGACAGGTCTAAAACAATTGGAAAGTTCTGGGTATGTTGTAAAGAAAAATAATGGAAGAATAGTATCAGATGAGGGAATGAAAAGAGTCGATAGATTAGCAACAGAGCTTCACAAAGAGTTACAAAAAACAAACCCTCAATTGAGTCGATATTCTTGATAAGTTAAAGAAAAATGTCTCAACCAAATCAAAGTTCAAACGATGAAGAAACAAGAAGAAGGGAAGCAGAAGCTGAAGCTATGCGACAGAGAGTATTACTGGTGCTTTTGGAACCATCTGCAAGACAGCGTCTTGCAAATGTTAGGATAGTAAAACCCGAATTAGCTGGTGCTGTCGAAAATTACCTTATAAATGCTGCTCAAACCGGAAGACTAAGTCGTGCATTGACTGATGACGAACTGAAGCAGATTTTAATAAATATTCAATCACCCAAAAAAGACTTCAAAATTAGCAGAATATAAAAATCATTCACTAGCTTTGAGTTCAATCTATAACACGGTATATTTAATTATCTATAAATAAATTGGTTCCTTATATTAATCCAAATATTCTTTTAAGATCTATTCAAGGGATGAACTCTGAAGTAAAATTTGATGATTTTAGATTAAAAACAGGTATTGCAAGTTTTTCCGTATTTAATCAATTGTTAAATTTTTTAGCTCGAAATCAAATTGGAATACTATTGGATAAAAATGGGAAACAGACACTCTTATTTTCAGAGATGGATCGAATTAGAGCATCAATATTGGCTCTACAACGGGGTTGTGATATCCAAGAATGTTCTAAAGTACTGTCGTGGAAAGACTTTGAATATTTTACTTCAGAACTTTTGACTATGTTTGAATATATCACAAAAGTTAATATTGTCTTGTCCAAACCGAGAGCCCAATTAGATGTTATTGGGATAAAGAACGATTTTGCAATCACCATAGATTGTAAACATTGGAAGTATAACAATAAAACGACTCTTACATTATATGTTGAAAAACAAATAAGAAGAACAATATTATGGTTACAAAGAGAAAAGAAAATAACTAAAGCTCTGCCTATTATAATTACACTAGATAATCCATGCTTTAAATTTATTAATGGAGTACCTATTGTTCCTATACTCACTTTAAAATCATTTTTAAATGAATTTGACAAAACCGATGAATCTCTTTTATTTATAAATAAAAGTTAAATTTAGTCTCTATACACATAATAATATTTTTAGTGAGATAAAAAGAAAAAAGGTATTCAAAAAAATTTTTATTTAGTCTATCTTGGACGTCTTAATCCAGATGCTATCACGTATGCTAAACCTACTGCTAACCCAAATGTCAACGGTATCCATACGCCGAAGGTATCCAAGTTAATAGGCACATTAATAAGCTGTTGTTGTATGAAATTACTAAATATGTCCATTTCCTGTAGTGATTAGAAAACGGTTGCTTATAAGCGTTTAAGATTCTTACAATACATTATTACATAAATTTCGTTTATAGCTAAAGGTTTTATCGGGTTATAAAAAAAGTGTGCATCATTCTTTTATAGTATTATTTTAAAAAGCTTTAGATATATCTAAGACTATTATATGATGTATTCGTTTTCCTTAAATATCCCTCATTCTCTAAAGGTTTAATATGAAGATGCAGAAGGAAATGCGCAAATTCTGTCCAAAATGCAAGAGCCATACAGCACAAGCAGTATCTATCTATAAAAAAGGAAAAGATAGGAAAACAGCTTTGGGAGCACGAAGGCATGCAGAAGATAAAAAAGGCTACGGGGGTCAGAAATTTCCTGAATTAAAACGAACCGCTAAAACAACTAAAAAGATTACTTTAAGATATACTTGCAAAACATGTCAGCGCAAATCGATGAGAGAAGGTATGCGTATGCGAAAATTAGAAATTGGTGCGTAAATAAGTGTGTGTGTTGATTATGAAAGAAAATATATTAATACCAAAACCAAATAGTGCCTTCCTTAATATTCAGTGTTCGAAATGTGAGGAAAATAATATAATTTATTCCCATACTACTTCTAATATCTTTTGCAAGTCATGTAATGAATTGTTAGCTGAGAGATCAGGTGGTAAAGCAAAAATTAATGGGAATTTAATAAGTGCTTTAGATTAACTTTATTATTCTTAGAAACATTTTTCAGATTTGTTAAATTTTTACTTTTAACAAATTTCTAGCAATAAGTAAATCTTTTTTTTCATTTACATTTACAGCTATTCCAAGACGATTCATAATTAGGTATCTTTCCTTAATAAGGCTAAAATTATTCTTTCTTTTTGTTTTTTTAAGATTGAATATAGTTATCCCAGAATAACAATAATTTCTTTTTCTATATTCAAATACAAGACTAGGTTTAATGCATATCTCGTCAACAATTTTTTTATCGAATATAATAGAATAACATGGAGTCTTAAAATCACACTTAATCAAGATCTTCATTATATCTATTTCTGAAAGTAAAGGTAGATCTGCAGATACCATAAATATAACATATCCAAAAAAATTTTCAATAATAAAAGATAGATCAGTAGAATATCCATTACCATATCCTTCTATGATTTCTAGAGGGGGATCGAGGTTATAGTTGTAATGTTGTAAAAAATTCATTGTTTTAATAGCATTTTGACTTACACATACTACGATTTTATAAAAACAATTAGATTTACTGAGAGCTTCAATAACATATTCTATTAATCTTTTCTCTTTAATCTTTAACAGTGGCTTTTCTGTTTTGTAATCTCTCTTCATTCTACTGCCTTCTCCACCAGCCATAATAACCGCAATAATTTTTTTATTCAACTTTTCAGTAACTTTATCTGCCAATACGTTAAAAAATTGCATAAACTAGATAAATAAAAAACCTTGAAATTTCATTAGTTGCACCTATTGTATCCCCTGATATCCCACCAAATGATCTATTTGCTATTAATAGTAATGTAATACTAACTGATAACATTGTTGTTACACTTGCTATCATATAATAAAAATTGAACCCAAAAGGGATTATGCTAGCCACTAAAATTAAATTCGAAATTAAAAATTTCTTTTTATTTTTCATTTCTGTTATAAATAGTGTATTCATTCCTTTCCATGCAGATTTTCCTAAATAGCATTGTAAAACCATGCTGTATTTAGATAGAACTTCGGCTATAATTATAACAGAGAATAATTTATTTTTTTCGTATAAATGTAAAAAAAAATTTATATTTCATTTAATATACAAATTTAACACGACTGTTCCTGCTGTTCCATTTTGGGGATCCGACATCACTTTATGTTTAAACTCTATAGATCCTTTAGCCATTAATCCATCTGCTAGATCTGATAGTGCATCACTATGATGAAGACCAGTTATTCCTATAATCGTTGCAGTGATGATAAATCCTAGCAAAAAGCCTTCTAGAAAAGAAAATAAAAGAAAAGATAAAATTCCTACCGCTAAACCAATTATTAGTCCAATTAAAGGGAACAAATACATATTTTGGGCTATATATAGTATATCGTAACTCTTAATTGGAATTATTGTTAAAAATGAAAGGACAGAATATATCTTATTAAATACCAAATATAAAATTCCACCAATTTAAAAAGCCTAGAATAATTATAAGCGGAGCGGCAATAATTATACAAAAAATAAGAATTGTCATTTTCATTATCTTTATAGCCATTTTGCATTTTTCTATTGAGATTTTTTCGAAAGGGTCTCCTATGCTATAATGATCGACTTTTTCCAATCTTATTCTCAGTGCTCCCGCTAAAACAGAAATAGGATGGCCAGAATTAACACTAATTGTAGAATTGCGTTCTTTTCTGAATATAGTAATGGAATTTTTCCAATCGGCATTATTAATAATTGCAGCAAATATCATTAATACTGCAGCAATCCTTGAGGGAATATAATTGGCGTATGTATCAACTTTTGCGGCTATCCAACCTATATTTTCAAAATAACTTTCCTTATAACCAATCATTGAATCCAATGTATTGATTACTCGAAAAATAAAAGCACCTGTAGGACCAAAAAGGGAAAAATAAAATATTGGCGATAGAATTCCATCTACTATACTATCAGCAATCGATTCTATTGTTCCTGATAAAATATGTTGTTCATCGAGGCTTTTAGTATTTCTACTCACAATCATGGACAAATTTGTCCTAGCATTTTCAATATCATTATTTTCTAAAGCTGTAGTAATTGCATTGATATGTTTTTCCATACCTTTTATTGCAATTACAGAATATAAGATAAAAATTGATAAAATCATCATTAAGATAAAAGTGACATGATAGAGATAAACCAGAGAAAGTTGTATTATCAACGCAAAAAATGCAATAGTTATAGATGTAAATATTACCCCATTTATTTTTTCATCTTTTTTATTTTTTTCATTTTTAATCTTTGGAACAAAATAAGTGATATATTTTCCTAGCCATGAAACGGGATGAAATTTATTATTCGGATCTCCTAATAGTAAGTCTAAAAGTATTGATATCAGTAGAATAGTGATAAAGTGCAAGGAGGATATCATTATCCTATTTTTAAAACTTGCTTCAAGATATATTCAACATTTATTCTAGTTCCAATAGTAGCAGCTAATAAATCTATTTGTTCATTCATTTTTTTTTTTGAACTAAATTTTTTTAAATTTTTTAGATTATCATTATTTGTTCCATCAAGAGAATCTTCTGGAGGCAAAAAAAATTCAAATTTGGGAATTATACCTAGATTATTCACTTTAGTTCTGCATTCAATAAATCGGACCGCATCTTCAAGTATGTTCTCATCCCCACGAAATTTATTAATAATGAAACCTTTGATTAGTCGTTGATGTTTTATTTTTAACAATTTAATTGTTCCAAATATACTAGCAAAACAACCACCTCGCTCAATATCAGATACTAATATAACAGGAGAATTAATTTTTTCAGCAAGTAACATATTAGCTATGTCATATTTTGCAATATTAATCTCAGCGGGGGAACCTGCCCCTTCTATAATTATTATGTCATTTTCATTTTTCAACTTATTTACAGCATCCAATACAATGGGAAAACCTTTAGCCAAAACAAATTCATTATAATATTTTATTGCAGACATTGCTTCTAAAAATTTTCCTGCTACAAAGACATTGCTTTTATCATTTCCTAAAGGAACGAGGAGAACAGGATTTATTCGCCATTCAAGTTCTTTTCTGGCTGCAAATGCTTGTATAGCCTGGATCTTAGATATTCTGTAGACATTTGAAATAATATGAATTTTTGAAGACATATTTTGAGCTTTGAAAGGAGAGACTTTATATCCTAAATTAGAAAAAATTCTACATAATGCTATTACAATAGTGCTTTTGCCTGCTCCGGAAGAAGTACCTTGAACCATCAATACTTTAGCATTCATAAAAATTCTTCACCCTACTTCTCATTTAGAATTATTTATTCTTAAATACCTTGGATTTATTTAAATTATTGTTAATATCATAAATTGCTTTTAACAATATTAGATTGTCCTTATGAGTTCTTACAGCTACTCTGATAAAATCAGTAGACATTCCTCTAAAACTAGAACAATCTCTCACAAAAATGCCATGAAAATTTAACAATATTTTTTGGTAAGTGATAGAACTAATATTTTTTAATTTAATTAAAAAAAAATTAACATCGGATCTTAAAGCATTAGCGTGGT
>JAICHH010000031.1 GCA_025922715.1 Nitrososphaeraceae archaeon | reverse complement strand
TAGCCTATGAAATTCAAGCCAAATAACAACAGATCACTTTTAAAGATAATACCCTTGGATTTACAAAATCCAATTATGAATGACTAAATGAGCTACCTATTATTGTTCAAATTTACAATTCAAAGAAATTTATTTATTTTTAAAGTAATTTTAAATTTTCTTGTAGGCCTAATTTGTTACTTAAAACAAAATATTTAGATACCGAAAGAATCACTTAATTTACTTATGAATTGTACTTCATTTATAAATTATATAATCACAACATATATAAATAGATAACTATATTGTGGACACATGTTAAGTAAAACTGATCAACCTAAGTGGATTTTTGCCGCTCAGATAGGACTAGGAGCACTAGCAATTATCTTATCTATATTAATTCTAATTAATCCAATAATATCAATAATATCTCTTGTAGTTCTTGTTTCTGTTCTTTTATTAATAGTAGGAATTGAAAAAGTTATAGCAGGTATATTTGTAAAAAATAGAGCACGCTTTTCAAACTTAGGACTAGGTATACTTGTAATTATATTAGCTATAGTAGCAATGGCATTTCCTGAAGCAACAAGTGTTTTCGTGATTATATTAGTTGCAGTTGCATTACTATTTGATGGTATTTCAAGAATTGTACATGGTATTAGACATAAAGACCAAAGCAAACTGGATAGAGCTTTTACTATAGGTGTTGGTGCATTGGAGATTGCTCTCTCTATACTTATATTGGTATCACCCGCATTTGGGTTTGGATTGGTTGCAGCTATCATAGCAATAGCGCTTTTAATAACAGGAATACAAATTCTAGTAGCTGGATTGACAGGTAGAAGGATGTCTATACCTACACTAGATGATGATAATAATAATAGCAGCAGCGACAGCAGCAATAGACAATAACTGTAATCCAAATTGTAGTCACTTTTATTCATTTTTGAAGAATTTCTTATTTTTTATAATTTAATTATCATCTGTAAGAATTCACATCAAGTTTTTTGTATTATTGTTTCTATTAAAATGTAAATTTATAATAATTAATTTATTAAAACTAATTTTGCTAACTAAAGCTAATCGGATTGAATTGGATAATATAATTTCTTTCTTGCATCGTCTAAACTGGAATGTTCTGATATTAAACCTTGTGATAATAATTAGTCTAAGGCGCTTTGAATAGTTCTTCTAGGTATATGAGTTAAATTAATTAATCCAGTTTGATCTATTGGATTTTTAGTCTTGATTACAAAATATACAAATTTTAATGCTGGGCCATCGTTAGGAGGTTTAAGTTAAGTTAAACGTAAACTAGATTTAGATGCTAAACCTATTAATTTTAAAATAAAATAGTTTATACCTATTGATTCTTATTAGATAAATATCTTACTTTTCTCACATTATAGTTAATCATACATGAAATTTATTAATATAATACAAGAAACAACTTCTCAGTATGCTTCAGATAGTAGATGACATAAATATTACAATTTTGGTTGATAATATAACTGATAGACTATTACCTAGTTTATCTGTAGTAAAACGACCCCCAATGATAAGCAATAAAAGATTTAACAAACCTCCTATTGCAGAACATGGGTTTTCAGCACTAGTTGAGATATCATACAGATATAAAGATAAAAAGTTCAAACACAAGTTTCTTTTTGATACGGGTGTAAGTAAAAATGGTATAATTTATAATTCGAATATTTTTAATATAAATTTTAAAGACATTGAAACAATAATTCTGAGCCATGGACATTTCGATCACTTCTCAGGTCTAATAAGTGTCCTACAGAAAATTAATAGGCCTATTGAAATTGTTGCACATGCAGATGCCTTTCTCAAACGATGGATTGTATTTCCCGATGGCAGAAAAGCTAGAATGGATATACTGAATGAAGAAAATATTAGGGAATTTGGTGGAATAATAATAAAAAATAATTGTATAAACTATTTACCAAGACCAAAATTAAAATTTACTAACAATAATAAAGATAACAATAGATTCGATAAAAAAAATAAACGAGTATTGATAACAGGAGAAATACCAAGAATCACAAATTTTGAAAAGGGTTTTCCATTACAATATAAAGAAGGAGAAGATGAAAATCATCTTATTGCAGATCCCTTTGTTAACGATGATCAAGCCTTAGTAATGTTGTTAAAAAATAAAGGTTTAGTTATCTTAACTGGTTGTGGTCATGCAGGAATAATAAATACAATAAATTACGCTAGAAAAGCTACAGGAATTAAAAAAGTTTATGCAATTATTGGAGGATTTCACTTATCCGGAGAAGAATATGAAGAGAATATCCCTTTGACAATTACTGAACTTTTGAGGATTGATTCAGAATATATAATTCCATGTCACTGCACTGGTTGGAAAGCATCTAATGAGATAATTAAAGCAATGCCACAAAAATACCTTCAAACAAGTGTAGGATCTGTTTTTTGTTTTAATTAAAATACTATATCAGCTATAGTTTCGAATAATCAAATTCAATTTATATTGTAAATATTAGTGATAATTTTTCTTTACTCTAGTAAAATTACTAATTGGTTAGAGGTGAATTTTATTGAAATATATTAACTCGTTATTGTAGTATGTAATAAAGATTCAATTATACATTTATGAAATCAATTTTGTGACCATTTGGAATCTTAAAGTAATAGATTTATCCCCAGCCCCTTTGATGATAAAATATTGTTTTAGATAAGTATTACCATTAATAATAAAATGATATTTCAGTTTGATTAAGTGTAGGATTTTATTAATCAATGGAAATTTAGGAAAACGAAGTTAGAATCAATAAAATTTGTAATCTATATGAGAATAATTGGAAATAAAATATTTGAATAGCCATTACAAAGATGATATTTTTGAACAATTTCATTGAATTATCTAAATTACAAATATTGTAAATCTAAAATCACGATAATTATCATTAAAATAAGATTTCAATTGTTAAATAAAAAAATAAAAAACAACTTATAGAATAAATTTCCTAAAAGAATAATGGAATCAACGTCTATTGAAAAACTACAAACACTGATTAACAATGATTATAAGATCGAAAAGATACAGCCTCTAATTTTTGCATCAGATGCTGAAATTAATATTGTCAGTATAACCTTAGTTTCAGAAGATGGAAAAAAGGAAAGTATTAGAGCATATGGTGAAGAATCTCACCAACTAAGAGAATATATTCGAAAAAATGAACTCTTTCAGAGTCTAGGAGTCTAATAATAACAAAAAATAATACTTCAAGAAATTAATAGTAAACTATACCCCCACTTGTTATTAGGAGTAGTAAAGAAGTTAATTTTTATATGACATATAATTATATTCATGTTTGGATGCGTATTTAGAAGAGGAACTTTATGACATATTGACCTTTTGTATTACAAATTCAAATGAAGCAGAAAAGATTAGATCAAACAAAGAAAGGTTCTTTGAGATTGGACAAGAGCTTTATTCTGATGGTGGAATTGATGCTTTGGAAAACATGTTCTTTACATTAAATAATCGAATTGAAGGAGAGATAAATACAGATGCTAGTAAGTACAAATCTTGGTGGAATGGAATAACTGAAAAATGGAATTTTAAATAAAGCTACTTGTGTACTTTAAAAGTGATTTTAATTTATTTTCATTTTGGTTCTACTTCACGAAAATGAAAATTAATAGGAAATTTAAAAACTTATCCTATAATAGTAGCTTTCTAAATCAAATAATAGTTATAAATCTAGATTTTGAATATAATAAAAATCATTATACTTATTCTTTATTAGATATATAGTTAGTACTGCAGTTTGTAAAAAGTGAATCATACCATTCTAATAATAACTATTTTCATAAATAGAATTAAAATGATTTAAATAAACTATTAACAGATATTGAACAACTTTCTACATCAATTTATGTTACTTTTCTTGTTTTTATAAAAGAAAATATTTTTTTTGATAAACTATCTATTTGTTTTTGAAATCCTAGAAAAAAGAAAGTTACTGAGATACCTAACAAAATACCAGCAACTATATCAAGGGGATAATGTAAGCCCAGATATATTCGGGAAAAAATTACTAATCCTGCTTCTATGACTAACACTAAAGATATTATTTTGTGTCTTAAGTTATCACGATATAAACATACGACTCCAGTTGCACCAGCGGAAACTATTAATGCGTGACCGGATGGATATGATTTTTTCGATTCTTCTTCTAATAAATATATATTGTTATCTAACTCTGGCCTGTCTCTATCTATTATATCCTTAATTTCTCCACCTACCAATACTAAAGTTATGATAGACAACCCAGTTATAATAGCAGTTTTTCTTCCTACTACACCTCCAAATAGGAACAGTGCAACTAAGACAGGACCCCAGATATACTCTCTTCCATAAAAAGTTACATAGATCATAAATTCCCGTAAATAATTATTTAAGAAATTTTCTGAAAAAAATGCTTTTACAGAATTATCTACTATTATTAAAGGATGATCTTGCGTAAAATTTATTGAGAGTAAGAATACCGTCAACAGTAAAAAGGAAATGAAAAGGATAAAAAATGCAATAAAGTAAGTATTAATCATATATAATAACACTTCAAAAGGTTTTTGATATTTTAATTTAATCGTAAATTTTAGCATATACAGGAGTGATAATCATTTAGTTTAAAAAATTAAAGTAATCTGAATTTTCTAAATTTTTAGTGTTTGATTTATTGTTTCACTATATCTATTTCTTGCTGAATTGCAATTATCATTTATAAATTGAATATTAGATGTACTAAGGGCATTTTCTCTAATCTAACCTAGGTATCTAACTATATAGTTATAATTATAAAAATAATCTCTTAGAACATAAAATAAAATAAAGTTGATATTGTTTAAGTATATCATATGACAATATTACAGGACGATCTATATGAAATAACATCAATATTATGCAAGACTTTTGAACTATCAGGTATTGAGAGAAATTATGATGATTCATTTGGTAAAATTGGAAAAATTCTTTATCGGTATGGAATAAACTACAATCCAAAAGAATTACGTATCGTATTTACTTTATGTATGCAGGAATTTTTTGAGTCTATTCCTCAAGAACAATGGAAATTAAATGATCCATCTTTTGTTAAGAATTCTGAAAAATATGCTATTGAAAAATTTAAAGGATGGTTTATAGAACAGGTAACATAATATAATTTTTCGCTCAATCTTAAGCCATTAATACATGTACTTTACTTTTGAAAATTTGTCATTTTATAAATTTTTTTAGTTTATGAAAATAAACAATAGATTCTCAATATATAATAAGTATTAAAGAAATAATCTTTTAGAATATATAGTAATTATAAATTAAAAAACTTTATAATATGTTCAATTGATCCTCAAAATCTTATTAATATAATTTTTATATAACATGTTATATACTAAAAAATATGAGTCATTTAAATGGTAATACAGATAGTAATCAAGGTAGCCAAGGTGGCCAAGGTGGCCAAACTACTCAGTGGGCAGACTTAATTAGTACACTTTTTGATCGATTGACAGGTAAAGAGGCAGTAATAACATATGAATTTGATAATCTTATAGTAGACATACCAAAAGCTGCTGGTCCTGGTGGAAAAGAACTAGGGTCTGCTAAATGGACAATAAATGGAAAATTAATAATAAAAGCTGAAGCACATTCTCAAAGTAAATATTAACGGATGATTTTTCATTGCCAGATTGGGATAACATAGTAAAATCAAAGAAAAACGTACGCTCAAAAGACAATACTCCAATAGGAAATGTAATTGCTAATTATAAAGATCATATACTTGTTATAGATGATATAAATAATCATACATATAAGATTCCCAAATCCTATGTAGAAAATTACGATGGATCTGAATTATATTTAAGTATTAATCATCAAGATTTAAAAATATTAGATGAAGACTTTCACAAATCTAATGAGCCAAAATCTATTAATGATGTCTTTATGGACGTATTTGTTAAAGGATTAAGTTATATGAGTGGAACTATCAAAATAGCAATTAATAATAATGATTCTTTAAGAATAGAATCTGAAGAAAAAAATATAAAGTTACATCTAATGGATCCATCAATTTTTGATATTCCTCTAGAAACCGTAAAAGACAATAAGTTTGATTTTTTAAAATATATTAAAGAAGCTAAAGAATTTGCTCATAAACTTTCAGAAAATGAATTGACTTTGTTTATTCTTAATAAAAACGATGAAAATGCAATTACATTAGGAAAAAATGCAAATCCTTCTTTCTCTAAATTAATTACAAGAAGTGATGATATTCAGATTAATAGTGTAAGAAAATCCATTAAACTAGCATCTGATATCAATAAAGACGAAGAAAAATAATCGTTGATTGGATGCTACAAATAGATATATTTAGCTAATTATAGCAATAACATTATATTTAATGAATAGATCTCTATTTTTCCTTAAAATATAATCCATTTATATTCCATAAAATTTGTTATTTACTTCACACTTGTTTACCGAATGTAATAGTTCATTTAGTTGATATACATAAATTTAAATGATTATTTTCATAATTATCTCTGTTAAAATGTATATATTATTCTACTTAAAGTGAAACAATATTAAATATTAAATGCAGCATCAATATGTAGTAATATTATAATAATAATAATATAATCACAATGAAATTTTGTCTTGAGATTTGGGGGACAAACTATGAAAAAATTAAAGATACCTGTATATTTGCTAAAAAAATGGTAGCGTTTCTGCGTCATAACAATGCTTATCATTCTATTGTTATAATTAGATATACAATTGTTATATAATTTATCGCTAGAAGGTATTCATGTTTACATCAATAAATAAACTACCTAATCCTATCCCTAAAAGTGATGGACCTAATCCCAAAGCAGCACAGGCTTTACAGGAAGGTCTTGGGGGGCAATTTGGAGAAATGAGAACTATGATGCAATACTTGTTTCAGAATATGAATTTTAGAGGAGACGCTAAACCTTATCAAGATCTATTGAGATCAATTGCCACAGAAGAAATGGGTCATGTAGAATTAGTTTCTAATACAATAAATGTCCTATTAGAAGGATCATCTACACAAGCAGATCCTAATGAACTTCCTCTTGCGGTTGCACTTGAATCACCAAATATACATCATTTTCTAGTTGCCGCACAGAGTTCAAGGCCAGTAGATGCTGCAGGAAATCCATGGTCTGCAACTTATGTGTATGACAGTGGAAATTTAGTCTTAAATATGCTTTATAATTTAATGTTAGAGGCAACAGGTAGACTTCAAAAATGTAGATTATATGAGATGAGTGACGATAAAGCATACAGGGCAACTGTTTCCTATTTAATTGTAAGAGATTTGGCTCATGAAAAAGTATTTGCCAAAGCATTAGAAACACTAGGGGTTGAATGGAACAAATCATTACCTGTTCCAAAGGTTGATACTTCAAAAATGCCCGAAGTAAGAGAATTGGAAGAACTAAATTTGCATAATCAGCAATGGACAATGACAGATGAACAGTCTGGCTTATCTTTAATATTTAATGGAGAATCTCCTTTTAAAGATGGTCAACTCGAGACATTGGATGGACTTCCTGAAGGAGGAGCAATACCAAATCTACCAGAGGCACCACAAGAATTTTCTCCAGGACTAGATAAAGAACTAAAATCAAAAATTCAAAATCTGATGAAGAATAAAATATAAAATTAATTATTTTCTTCATCTATTTGATTTTGTTCTTCATTCATTACTATTTTTTAATTCCATCATTGTGTGATAAATTAAGTCTAATTTTTAAAATCAAAAATTGAAGAAAAAATTTTATAAATCTAATATTTAATTATCTGTCAAATCTTGTTTTAACTGTATAGTGCTAATTAATGTATTTTGTGATAGAGAAATGATTTACATTCATCTTTTAATAACTTCTTTATTATAAAAACATTCATAAAGAATCAATTAATATTCATAAATAAAAAAATCCGTATTTGTTGTAGTCATAAATAATTTATCAAATTTGAAAAATAGAGTAGAAGATAGTAAGCAAATAATTAGTGGTACAATAATATGTGTTTATAGTACACAATTGAGGTTTATATTTGGAAAACAATTTTATATTATTAAGTAAATTAGTAATTTAAGATTAATTTATAATTTGTCTATTATTGTACACCTATCTTGTTTGTTAAGATTTTACTACAGCTATTAAAGAAAATAAAACATAGATTAAACAGTCTTGTATTGAGTAGGATCATGTGGTCTTAATTTATCCCATATTAATCCGAATGTGAATCCCAAAATAATCCAAAAGATGCCCATTGTAAACATGCTAGCTATTCTAAATCCATTTACCAGATCCATTGGGGCCGTTATCTCATTTGGACTTGGAGGGACAACTATGAAGGCTCCTATTATTATTATTGTATAAATAATAGAAACTATAATTAGTTTTAATGACGGATTTATATTTATATTCTTGTAAATTATTGACAATCCTAACGCACTTGTACCTGATATCAAAATAAACAAGATAAACAAATATTGTCTATAGGATATTGTATCAGGATCTCCTACTGTCGGAGGATTTGCAGGGTATTTGATGGCTGGAATCATAAAAATAACTAACCATATAATTCCTGATAATATTATTGCCTTTTTAAGATTATTTGAACCAGGTAGAGTTTTTCTACCAAAAGCAAATACTATTCCTAATAAAGATCCAAATGCCATTCCTAATATAGTACCAGCTGCTACTTCTCCACTTTTTTGCCAGAGGCGATAGTTATTATGTTCCTGAGGATTTACTTTCTCGGTAGCTTTTATTGTATTTTGTATTTCTATTTCTATTGCCCTATCTAAATAAGGTTCTACTATTGCTAGGTTGATAAGTCCAAAAATTGTTCCGGCGATAGCACCGGAAATTAGAGTAACTACAAGAAAAGATAAGCTATCCATAATAATCACAAAAGTATGGATCTAATGACATGGAAATCCTGCGGCGTGTCTCATATCATGAGAGAATTCATGAACCCAAAGATCGTTGTATGCTTGTTCTCCTTGAACAAGACTAAAAAGCTGACCTTGATCATATCCTACAATAAATAGACCAAATGCTAATATGAATATCAATAATCCTACAGCAGCTTTAGGAACGTTAGTCTCTGAGATTTGTATCTGTTTTAAAAAAGACATATTATTGAATCTTAATGAAATCACTAATATATAACAGTTGTCTAAAATATCCAACCCGATTAGTTAAACTATGAATACATTTACATACATCATATTATATTATTAATGTAAATTAACTGATGAATACTTACATTAAATTATTAGAAAAAGTTTCTCATCAGAATACCACCTCTAGACGACTCTCATTTGGTATAGGACATATTTTCAAAGCTTTACAACTGGCAAAACTTAATGGACATATTAGCAGAGATTTACTCAGAAAAGAACTTTCATTAGGAGAAGGATCCATTAAAACATTAGTGAAACAATTGAAGACTACCAATATGATAATGACAAGTAACGCTGGTACAATTTTAACAGATACCGGAGAAAAATTAATTTCACAAATACTATTATGTATCCCAAAGGAAACAATTATTCCAAAAAGCTCTATAACAGTTGGTAAATTCAATTATGTCGTTTTAGTAAAAAATATTGCTAATTCAATATGTTCTGGAATAGAGCAAAGAGACATAGCTATTAAATCTGGCGCTATGGGTGCTACAACATTAATATTTAAAGATGGAAAATTTCTAATATCTGGAACTAATTTTAACGCACTAGTTGATGAGCTGCATGTACAAAAAATATTAATAGAAAATCTGCATCCTAATGACAATGATGTTATAATAATTGGAAGTGATAATCAGAATAAACAACATGCAGAGATCGCAGCAAAAAATGCTGCACTTTTTACTATTATGAATAATCTTAAATATTAATTCATTTATAATTAATTATTTGTGTATATATATATTATATCACTTTTTTTTAATGTTTTTAATATTATTATAATAGTTATAAAATTACATGATATCTTGTTTAATCCTTATTTTGACTTTTGTCCTCTGTGTTAATTTTTATTATGTTGTTATTAATTCAAAAAATTAAATTCAGGCAAAAAGAGACAACTATAGAATACCCTCGGATGCTAGTTGTTAGATCTGTTTTATAAATTGAATCGATGTAATGCTTATCCCATTTTCATCTTACAATATTAAAAATTTTAAATTAAAGTATTAATTACTATTTTTTATAATCAACATTGACTTCAGAGATGAAAATAAAAAGTATTAAACCCAAATCAGAACGAAAAATCAATATTAAAAAAAAGGAGAAACAAAAAAAAGAAGTTGACAATATAAATACAAAAATATTAAACAGAATAATAGGTAGTTCAACTAGAGAAAATGAAAATAGAAAAGATGAACTAGTGGATTTACAAACCTTATTTTCCCAAAGACAAGATCGACTCTGGAAAGCATTAGAAGAACGATATCAATATAATAGTTCAGTTAATCGCGGACAAGAATTTCTTCTTAATCATGTTAATTCAAAATTAGAGCTTGTTATTATGTATATAGATTTAGTAGGTTCAACTAAAATGAGTATGACATTACCCGTAGAACAGTTGGTAACAATAATGAGAGCATTTTCTCATGAGATCTCCTCAGTTTTAGAAAGTTATAACGGTTATGTTTTAAAATATGTCGGTGATGCAATAATTTCTTTTTTTCCTTGTGGTTTTAATAAATATCTTATATCGGATAAGTCCGTTCAATGTGCAAAATCAATGATCAATGTTATTAAAAATGGAATTAATCCAATATTAACCAAGCATGAGTATCCCGAACTATCAGTTAAAATAGGAATAGATGAAGGAGAAGACGTTGTCGTTCAATATGGCTATGATAAAAGCTCGCTAATTGATATACTAGGATATAGCATGAATGTTGCAGCAAAGATAACTTCTTTAACTGCGGCAAACAAAATATCAGTAGGAAATTCAGTCTATAAATTATTACATCCTACTATACAATCAAAATTTAATTTATTATCTATTGATCAAGGCTGGAAATACGTTGATCGTGAAACAGGTGAACTTTATAAAGTATTTACAATGAAGTGACTATTTTGTTTTTGAGCATAAAAATAACTATTATTATTGTTAACAAAATTATAATATTTGCATCTAAATGGTGGGGTGGTTTTAACTAATGACTTAAGTATTTAGCTAGAAATATCATAAATACAATGCAATATTAACTAGATGATAATAAAAATATGTGGGATTACGCTTTAGCAATGTGATTTATTTTATGGACAATAGCTACTTCCATCTTCTAATACCATACAATCCTCTTCTATATTCACTTCTGTAGCATCAAGAAGAGTGTTATTTGGATTACTGATGTTTGTATCGTTCCTTATAATAGCACTATTATTATCTCCTATTTCCTCTTCAAAGTCTTGAATTGTCTCAGGACCTGGGTCGGCACTATTTGCAGTCTGTGCAACTGCAAAATTAATTCCATTCGTATATCCTACAAAGAGGAATGAAAACACAGCACTGACTAGTAATACTGTTACTATATTAGTCGTTTTTATCATTACCAATACTGTAGAGGATTATTATAAAAATTTTTCTAACTTTTATCTCTTTATTCTATCCATAAATCAATTTTACACCTACAAATATTTCAAAATACAAAACTGTATCATTTTTATTAAATGTTACTGCAAATTATACAATATAATCATACGATTTCTTTTGAATAATGAGAGAAGTTCTTAATTTAAAAATATTTACCTTTGATGATGATGGAGTTTTATAATATAAAAGACATAACTCTAATAATATTATAGAAATAGAGATAAATTAATATCTTGATTTTATATGACCTTATTATGAATCAATTAACAATAATTAAAGTTCAAAGTTTAATAATATTTTTTACTTTTGATTGAACTTAGCTCATAGCTTCATAATATTCATAAGATTAAAATTAGCTGTTCTAGTTTATAATTTCCGAAGTTGAAATTTAATTTACTCAAGGCTATTAAAAATACACATAGACATCCAATTAATATTATGTTACATTGTATTGGATTACCACTCTATATTATTGGAATTTATATTATAATATTTTACTTTATGGATCAAAATAAGCCTCTATTAGACGGTATCATTTTGTGGGTGAGCGCAATTAGTTTATTTATCATTGGTCATATAATAGAAGGCAATTTAAGAGCAATGACATTAGTTGTTATCTATAAGTATTTGAGATCCTTTCTACGGAATTAACCAAAATTTAATGCAATAAACATATTTTTAATTTGAAAAAAATTGTTAAAATCCAATTAAATATTGCACTTTGTTATTATAATAAGGCAATAGCATAATGATTTGATAAAATGACTACACTCTAATATAAATATAATATTATAATATACTAATATAATTATTACTTAATTTAGTATTTATTTATTTATTTATAATAGTAATCATTTAATTATGAATATAATTATTATACTTATTTTTTTGATTACCTTAAAAACCCTTTTTTTTCAAAGAATCCTTCTTTAACCCAATTTTCAAATTCTTTATCTGATCTTTTTTTTCTAGCTTCATTGATGGATTTAGCATCATCTCCTACTGTATATCTTATTTCTGGATTATCTGAGGTTACTGCTTCCAAAATTACATCAGCTACTATTTTTGTAGGAAAAGCATATTGTAACATTGGCAAAAATGCTTCAAATATTTTCTGTGTAATTGGCTGATATGGAGATGTTGGATCCGTGAGCGAATTTTTGGACATTTTTATATTTTCATAAAAATTTGATTTTATTACACCTGGCTCTATCAAGATTACCTTAATACCAAAATCTTCTAGTTCATACCTAATAGATTCAGAAAATCCTTCTACCGCAAACTTACTACTTACATATGCTGAATTCAAAGGAATAGCTATTTTCCCAACTATTGAACTTAAATTCACTATAATACCTCCCCTTTGCTTTCGCATTATAGGTAAAACTTCTTTTGTTACTCTAATTAACCCAAAAAAATTAGTTTCAAATTGTTCCTTAAATTCTTCAATTGATAGATCTTCAACTGCTCCTGCAATATTGTTACCCGCATTGTTGACTAAAACATCAATTCTACTGGTTTCTTGAACTATTTCATTTATTGCATTTTTTATTGAATGGTCATCAGTAACGTCGAGTTTAATGATTTTAAGATCAATATTTTCTTTTTCAGCTATTTCTTTTAATTTATTGCCTTTGTCGGTATTTCTCATAGTAGCATACGTTTTAAATCCATTTTTAGCTAATAAAATTGAAGTTTCGTAGCCTATACCGGATGAGCAACCAGTAATTATTGCAACTTGTTTCAATTTTTTTCCACTTATATAATTTGAATTTAACATCTAATCGATAAACTTTTCGTTATTTTATTATTCTTTACTCTTCTATATTAGTAGAAATTTATACGTTCATTAAGTGTAAAGTTTTATTTTAATTCATCTTGCTTTATTTAATTATAACTAAGGATATGCAGACACAATAAGCCCCATTCAATATGTAACTAAAAGAATTTTATATTTTTTTATTATGAGTTATAGACATATTAAATAATAAGATTCTAAAAAATTATAATAATGAAATAAATTTGTGAAATACATTAAATAACAATATAGTTATTCTTATTCATCTGCTACCACTACCACACCGTATTTAATTTTATGCTGATTTTATCTGAAAATTCTATTCAATTACATTTTATTCTATTTTAGACTCTCAAGTACTTCTTTATCAAGTTTATTGATTTTTCTATAGTAGTTGTATCTTAAGTAAGTATAACCAATAGTAACAATGCTTCCTATGATTAAGAGAGAAAATCCTAAAGTATTCTCGAAATTTAAAAGATTAGCGAACATTATGATAAAGACTAAAGCTATTACGCCTGTTACGATAATTTTCAATTTTAAATATTTTATATATTGTCTCATAATATCTATATGATTCAACTATTATTTATACTAGTGGCAAAAGGGTCCATAGTGCTAACTTTATAATAGAGATTTCAAAAGAAAAATTTAAAGTTATGTAAAAAATTAAAAGGCAAAATTTTAAATTCTATTATCATCTTTAAATTATCTTATTCATAGTTACTAAGTTGAATTGGAAATAGTTCTAGGAGATTTAGAATTTATTCATATATGATCAATATAATTTTATTTACCTAATAATGCCCTATTAGCACTATAGATAATCTTAGGCACTAAAAATAAATAAAAGACTTGTTAATTTATAATTTATATGGTATATATTAGAATAAAACAAGTAAAAAACATTGGTTATGCTTATCTTGTTGAAAGTAAATGGAACAAAGAAAAACATACTTCTCAACAAATTATAAAACAGTATTTAGGTCCAGTTTCTCAAATAAATATTAATAAAATTCCCAAAGAATATCGAAGTGAAT
>JAICHH010000030.1 GCA_025922715.1 Nitrososphaeraceae archaeon | reverse complement strand
TTATAACACCTATATATTGAATCTAATAAATATGAAGTTAGATTGAGATTGTAGTTAAAATTGATGTATTTGTAATATTATTTCTTTTGATAAATCCTTCAGTGGATACTACAATATATTTTGCAGGTATAGTTGTTTTAAAGGTACAATTCTGAGGATCTAATGGATTCTCACAGGGTTTAGCATCTTCTATATAATAAACTAGTTTTCCTTTTTCATTGAACCACAAAATATCAAGGTTATATTGAATATTTAATAGCCATAATGCATATAGATCAGATTTCGGATAAACTAAAATCATTGCAGAGTTTAGAGGAAATTCCTCATTTCTGAACATTAGCCATCTTTGTCTTTCAGCATCTGATTCTGCTATTTCTACATTTATTACTGAATTACCTATCTTGATCGTTCCTCTGTCAAAATCCAATGGTTTATTTTTAATTTCATCAGGGACAAAAATTAGACCTGCTATCCCAATAAAAAAAGTGACAAGAGCAGCTGGAATTAAGACAGCCATCTTGCGAACCAACTTAAGTAATAAATGAAATCTGTGATTTGAATTTTACTTTTTACTTTTAATAAAATAATTGATTAAAATTTAACAATCTACTTATTTTTTTTTATTATATCATTTAAATCGTTATAGATTTTTTGAATTTCTTTAATGGACGTATCATCTTCAAGAGTTGCAGTATCTCCTATAGTTAAATCGCTAACTATAGATTTTAATAATCTTCGCATTATTTTGCCGCTTCTTGTTTTTGGTAGCTTATTAACAAAATATATCTCGGTTGGAGTAGCGATAGCTCCAATATTTTTTCTTATATGATCAATTAATTCTTTGCGTAATTGCTCTGAATCAGCAACATCTTTTTTCAAAACTAAGAATGCTATAATTGATTCACCTTTTGTCTTATCAGGTCTACTAGTGACCGCTGCCTCGGCTACCGATAAATGTGATATAAATGTACTTTCTAATTCAAATGTACCTAATCTATGACCAGAAACTTTAATAACATCATCTGACCGACCTAAAAGCCAAAAATAATGGTCATCATCTATAATGGCATAATCTTCAGCAAAATAGTCATTCTTTTTCCAATATTTGTTTTTATATTTATCATCATTCTTCCATAAAGTCATTAACATACCTGGCCATGGTTTTCTAATAACTAAATAACCTTTTTGATTTTGTGGTAAAGTATTTCCTTCTTCATTTACAACGGCCAGATCTACACCCGGTACAGGAAACATTGCCGCACCTGGTTTCATTGGCATAATATCTATTCCTGTACAATGACTAAGCATTATTCCACCTGTTTCTGTTTGCCACCATGTATCCACTATAGGACATTTTTCCTTTCCAATTGTTGTAAAATACCACATCCATACTTCTGGGTTAATTGATTCTCCTACTGTTCCTAGTAACCGAAGAGTTGATAAATTAAATGAATTTGGTATTTTATTACCATATTTCCTGTACATTCTAAGTGCAGTAGGTGTTGTATACAAAATAGTTATTCCATATTTTTCAACAAGTGACCAATACCTATCTGGTTGTGGATAATCAGGTGTTCCCTCAAACAATATCTCGGTTACTCCATGCATTAAAGGTGCATAAACTATATAGCTATGACCTGTTATCCACCCTATATCTGCAGAACAGAAAAAAATATCTTGTTGATTAAAATCAAAAACCCATTTTGCTGTAGAGTAAATATGCGTCAAATATCCTCCTGTACTATGAACAACTCCTTTTGGCTTACCAGTTGTTCCGGATGTATAAAGTATAAAAAGAGGGTGTGTACTTTCTACTAATTTAGGTTCACAATAATATGGTTGATTGTGAATTATATCATCCCACCATAGATCTTTATTTGTCATCTCAATGTGCTTTCCAGTTCTTCGTAATACTACAACATTTTGGATTGAAGGGGTGTTGATGATAGCTTCATCAACAATTTTTTTTAATTCAATTATTTTTCCCCTTCTAAATCCCCCATCGGCAGTAATTATGACCTTAGATTTAGCATCATTTATCCGATCCACCAATGCTTTGGAACTAAAACCAGAAAAAACTACATTGTGAATGGCTCCAATTCTTGAACAAGCTAAAATTGCTATAGGAAGTTCGGGGACCATAGGCAAATAGATTGTAACTCGATCTCCTTTTCTTATACCAAGATTTTGTAATGCATTGGAAAATTGATTAACTTTTTGATAAAGCTGATAATATGTTATTGTTATAGTTTCTCCATTCTCTCCTTCCCATATTATGGCAGCCTTATTTTTGATTTCAGAGTTGATATGTTTGTCTAAGCAATTTATTGATGCGTTTAATAATCCACCAATAAACCATTTAGCAAATGGAGGATTCCACTCCAGAGTATTATTCCAATGTCTATTCCATACTAGATTTTCAGCTTGTTCTGCCCAAAATGTTTCAATATTTTGTAATGATTGTGCTCTTTTAGCGTGAAATTTATTTTTCTCTAATGTAATTTTCAGATTAGAGCTTGTTAAAAATATGTCAGATGATGAACTGTCATTATCAATTGACATGATATACAATGATAGTACTCCTAGTTAAATTATTGTTTTATATAATAAATGTAAGTTAAGGTGATTTGACTAAACTATTTATATGTTCTATTAATTAATATCTAAACAACAAGTTTAGTTAACAAGTTACTTAAAATTTAAGATTGCCTAATAATTTTGAAATTGAGTTTTAGTATAGAATAATGTTATACTACATTTTGTCAATATATTAAAATAAATAAATATTGTGTATGATGATCGTGAAATACAGAAGCAGAACAGAAATAGTAGCAATGATACTAGAGGCAGCTAATGGAGGAGCAACCAAGACAAAAATTATGTACAAAGCTTTTCTAAGTTATGCACAATTGAGAGAATATCTTTCTGTTTTGATTGAGAACAATCTATTAGAATATCTTGATGGAACTCAGACCTATAAAACTACAGAAAAAGGATTAAACTTTCTTAAAATGCATAGCGAAATTGGAGAATTATTACAAACCCCAGCAAAATTCTAAGGATAATACAGAAAATATACGTATCGTATAAATTCACCACCACTAACTTTTTTTACTTTTTATTGTTTTTTCTTTAAATTCTAATATTTTACTAAAATTTTAGATAAATAATCAAATTTTGGAACCTAAAAAAATAAATATATAAAATTGAAATATATAAAAATTAGTTATTTATAACTTGATCTAGCCAATTAGATTCGTCCTCTGTATTACTTTTTTCCATCTTATCTTTGGAGTGATCTGCATTATTATTATTAGATGATGCATGTTGTTTATATTTATCAGTTTCACCAGCATAGGAGAATTTAGTTTGTGTATTATCATCATTTGATGTAGAGGATACAGGTAATGATGTATTTGAAGAATTAGAATTATTTGTATTTGATGCAGTCACAGTTGTTGATGAAGATGATGTTGTTGTATTGGGAGTTTTAGTTATGGTAGGACTAACGGAATTTGTATTGCTAGTAGATAATTTTATATTTTCTTTTTCATTATCTTCCTCCTCTGGTTGAATTGAATGTGGCAAAGGTAATGTGTTTTCCAGGTTTTGTTCTTCAAGTTTACTTTTTATATTATTGATTTCTTCTTTTTCTAAATTAATATGATCCATTAATTCTTTAGTATATCTTGTAACTTGTAGATATGTTTCTTCTGATATTTCATGACTTTTGTATTGTAACTTTGCATCAAATAAAATTGATTTAATATTTTTTGTTGATTCATTTAGCTCATCAAGTCTCTCTTTTAGTTTTTCATTAATAGATTTTTCTTTTTCCTCTAATTCGTTTAGTTTCTTTTCATATTTAACATATACAATTTCTGCATCTTCTTTCATGGTATCATCCTCTTCAACTAAACCTTGAAGCGCTTTAATTCTTTTAAGCGTTAAATTTTTTTGCCTAAATAATTTTTGTGCATCTAATCTCCATTTAGGAATGAAGATTACATAATCACCTTGGACCAATAGTTGTTCATAAGATAATTGTTTTAAACCTGAATCACCACAATCTACACTAACAGATTCAATTGAACCATCAGTATCAGTAATAACTCCTACAACATTTCCCATTAATGTGCCATACATATCTTTAACTTGTTTACCTATAAATTCGAGCTTAAGTTCGCTCATGTAAATCCGTTAATAATTCCATATAATGATAAGCATGTCAAAATAGTTATATCATTTAGTCAGATAGTTTCTTTTTCTACCAAATCATTTAATTTTAAATATGGATTTAATTTCTTTTATAAAAAGAAGAATATTATTATTTATTATTACTTGTAATACATTTTCAAATGCCAAAGAAATTGTTTGTTATTGGTGTAGGACCTGGAGATCCTGATTATATCACTCAAATTGCTAAAGAAAAAATCCTTATATCAAAATATATCATAGGTTATAGATATACACTAAGAACTATTGAAAATCTCATAGATAAAGAAAAGCAACAAATTTATGAAATCACTATGAAAAACCAGGAATCAGCATATCAATACGTATATAGCAATATGCAGGATAATGAATATTGTACCGTTCCATTTACAGGAGATGTTAGTTTTTCTGAATCAGAGGTTGTTGATCGTTTATTAGAGATTTTTGGAAATGAAAATGTTGAAATTATTCCAGGAATCAGTTCTATTCAAGTTGCATCTTCAAAATCAAGGGTTCCACTGGATAAGGCCTTTGTAGTTACATTTCATGTAACTGGGGATATTCGACAAAAACAGATAGAATTGATCAAATCAGTATTAGATAGGAAGAGCGTTATTTTATTGCCACGTCCTTGGCCAAATGATTTATCAAAAAATTTTATGCCTTCCGATATTGCATTATTTTTGAAAAATAATGGAGTCAATACTAGAGAAATCGATGTCTGGATTTTTGAATACTTGACGGATAAGGAAAAAGAAACTATTTTTAGAGGAAAAATGATTGATTTAGAAAATAAGACATTTAGTGATCTGTCGGTAATGGTTATTGATCAAAATAAAAAGGAAACATATTTGAATTTTAACTTACTTTAATTTTATTTGTATAAATGTTTATATTTATGTTATTCCTGGTAGTTCACTTTGATTTACTGCTTTATTGAAATAATTCATTTGTTTCTCCATAAACTTCTTTCGTTTTTCTTCTTCCTCCAATTCCGATAAATCAATAGGTGGAAAATTAATAATTTTTAATAAAACTTTTAGAATTTCTTGAGAAGTTTTAGGTTGAATAACATTTGGATTATCAATTTCTCCTAAAAGACAGATTCCATCCAAATTAAATTCTTGGGCTATGCCTAAAATTAATCCGTTAAAACCTGTTATCTGTCCTTCGTCTTCTAGTATCTGCAAATTTAACTCAGTTAAAACATTGACCATTTCTGGTTTATTTACACCAGCATAGACTAATTTTTCTATTGTATTAATTGGCTTTAGAGAGGCACCAACAGAATATAAAATTTTGACATTAAACATTTCCGCAATTTTTAAAACTTCATAACATAATTCATATAATCTTCTGGGATCTGTAGGATTAAAATCTCCTGTAAAAAGTATTATATTATATTGTGAATTTTCATAAAATTTATAGCTTGATTGCAAATAATTTATAATTCCTTTTTTATATGTTACAGAAGGTGGCCAAAATGAATATATCTCAGCGAAAATTTTGGTATCTATTTTATTTATTAAGAAATTTAAGCATAATCCTGCTACGTTTCCCATATCTGGTAATGCTGCTATAAGAATTGGTTTCTTGTCAAATTTTGGTTTATAATGAATTTTTACTCCTAACAATTCTATTTATATTATATTAATTTTATTTTGAATTTATAATTATCTAAAAAGTAAATATTATATTTAATCTAAATCACAATTTCTTTTAATAGAATATTAATATAGTATTTTTTGTAATCATTGTTCCTATATTATATATAAGATGAATATTCAAAATGTTTCTACAACAGCTGTAGAATATATTGTAAATTCTGTATGTGTTTCATTTGATATTATATATATAGTATTTTTAAAATCATGTCTATTGGTGTATTCTTAAAATCCATTTATCACGAAATAAAAATTGTTTATCATATTAATTTAATTATACTTAAAAAAATAATAATAATAATAAATTATTTAGAAATTTCTATAATTTGTTTTATCATATTCCATTCAATGTATGCTGCAACTATTAAAATTGATACTACTATTACAATTTCTATTATAGTGGGTTTAAGAAGTAATTTCCAAGATTTTTTTTTAAAAAGATCATAAATAAGCATTCCACTTCTTGAGATTGCTAGACCATAAGAAAAGATTTCCATTATACCAAATGGAGTAATAAGAATTGCTAGTGGGGAAATATTTTGCAATGTTATATTTTCTAAAGCCATTGCATTAAAAACTAATCCTGTACCAAAGCCCGAAAATATTCCAATTCCTACACCAATACCTGGAATAAACATGGATAAGGCAATTAGAACATTATTCAGAAAAATTCCAACTTCATCTATTCCTTGAATTTTTGTTTCAAATTGCTCTTTTATTAATGATGATTGTTCCTTTTCAATATTTATTTTAGCACCAATACTATAAGAAATAAGAAAAACTAACATACCCACAGCTAAATAATAAAGACGTTTCTTCAATTTTTATGATATATTATTTAACTTTATAATATTTTTGTATTGAACTTATAATAGCAATGTAATTAAATAAGATGGTTCTATCGTAATAGTTTGTAGTTGTCCTTTCAGAAAGAAATATCAAATGCATTGTCTTATATTACTGCACACGGATATCAAATACATCCTGAAGCATTTAAAATTTTAAAAGATCTTGATTCAAATATAATGGAAATAATTCAGAAAGTTGTTAAATTTAAGAAAAACCACAATGACACTAATATTATTCTTATAGAAGATCTTGGAAATTTTTGTACTATAAAGATTTCCAATGAACTTGATAGTTTAACTGCTTCAGATTCAAAGTTACAAGATAATACTATAAAAACAATAAATGAAATTCAAGAATTCAAAATTATATCTACAAAAAAAATTACATCCAATAAATCAAATTATAGAGAATCATTTAAAATTATTTACGATTCTACAGATTATATTGACCCACAGGAAGGTATCAATGGCTATATTTCATTATTTAAAAGTAGATTTCATCAGTCTTTAAAAATTTTATCTACAAGGCCAGAAAGTAAACGTATCAATAAAATATCTTCCATAAAAAGAAAAATTAAACAAAAAAATAACAACAATTATTTAGAAAATAATCTTTCGTTAAATGGAAATACTTCCATAATTGCTGGTCTGGTAATGTCTAAACGATTTAAAAAGAATAATATTGAATTAGCTATAGACGATTTAACAGGAATAATAAATACAATCGCTCTAAATGAAGAGACGATAAAACGTGTATCAAAAATAACATTGGATCAAATGGTAATGTTAGAAATTGAAAATAAAGGGATAAATTATGTTATTAAAAATGTTATTTCCCCTGACATTCCTGATCATATACCTAATAAGGGAAAATCGGATGAATACGTGGTTTTAATTTCTGATTTGCACATAGGTAGTAAATATTTTAAAGAAAATGAATTTTTAAAATTCTTAAATTGGTTAAATTCGTCGTCAGATAATGAAATTGTTTCAAAAATTAAATTTCTCTGTATAGGAGGAGATTTAATTGATGGCGTTGGAATATTTCCCAATCAGGAAAAAGAACTAAATGATAGTACTATATATCAACAAATGTGTCATTTAACTAATCTCTTAGAACAGATTCCAAAAAAGATTCAAGTATTTGTTATTCCAGGAAATCATGATCTTGGAAGAAGAGCTTTACCTCAACCTGCTATACCAAAAAAAGATGCAGAAATATTATACACTTGGAAAAATTTTACTATGTTAGGTAATCCTAGCTATATTGAGTTAAATGGCGTTAAAATTCTCATGTATCATGGTCAAGGATTAGATGATATTATCGCTACAATACCAGGATTAAGTTACTCTAATCCTGCTGAAGCGATGAAAACATTACTAAAAGCAAGACATTTGTCTCCAATATATGGTCAAAGGACACCAATCTCACCAGAAAAGGACGATATGATGGTAATTACTGAAATACCGGACATATTTCATTCTGGACATGTACATGTAATGGATGTACAAAATTATCGTGGAACATTGATTATAAATTCTGGAACATGGCAAGATCAAACTCCATTTCAACAAACTATGGGAATAATGCCTACTTCAGGAATCGCAATAGCTGTTAATCTTTCCACATTACGTCCATTTCAAATTGATTTTAGTCAATAGTTGCTGTTATTGTAGATAATAGATGATCATCATATAAGGCTTCTTTAAGTGTAGATATGGGAATAGTAATCTTGATTTTTTGAGAGCGACCATATCTACCTTGATTAACAATATTAGTCGAAATTAAACCGAGTTGATCAAGTTCATTTATAATTTGAGTTATTCTACGTTGTGTAAGTGATTCATTATCTATATGTTTACATAAGGAGGAATAAATTTCATAAACTTCTCCAGTATTTCCGTTTTTTGATTTCGCTATTGCCAGTAAAACAATTTTGGTATGAGTAGTAGAATTTTTAATTACTTCAAAATTGGTATCTTTTTCTATTTTATGTTGTGCTAGACGAATATATTTTTCATATACTTTAATATCCTTATTTATTTCAGCTATTTCAGCGGCTACGCGAAGCAAATCAATTGCTTTTCTAGCATCACCATTATCTTTTCCTGCAATTGCTGCACATAAATTTATTGTTCCCTCGGTGACAACATCATCATGAAAGGCTAACTTAACTCGTTCAGATAATATCTTTTGTAATTGATGGATTTTATATGGATTAAATACAATCTCTTCTTCACTCAAGCTACTTCTCACTCTAGGATCTAATTTATCCTTAAATGTTAAGCTATTTGATATTCCAATGAGACTGATAAAACCAACTTCTTGAAATTGTTCATTTGCTCGAGTAAAGTTATAAAGTATATCGTCACCATTTTTGTCAACAAGTGAATCGATTTCATCTATAACAAAAATTACATGTAATTGTCTTTTTTTAATGAAATCAAGAATTCTATTTGTTGCTTCTCCAATTGATAGACCAGTAAAATAAACTTGATTTTTTTTATCTGTTTTATTTATGTTCATTTCTTCAGCTATTTCATAAAGAACTTTATATGCTGTATTAGCTATTTTAGCATTAATAAAAACGACGATGACCTCTACTCCAAGTTGTATTGATTTTTCTTTAAACTTGTTAATTATATTTTTAACTACTGCAGTTTTTCCTGTTCCAGGTTTACCAAATAGCAGTAAATTTGATGGTCTTGCTCCTTTTAACGATACAGATAAAGTTTGAGCTATTGTAGTTGTCTCTTCATCACGAAATTGTAATTTCTGTGGTATATAATCTATTGTTAAGATTTTCCTATTTTTGATTAACGAGTTTCCTTTTACTGCATTTTCAAATATATTATCTAAACTATTATCCTCATTCAATATAACTCACCATATAAAATTATCCCCTTACCCCTTACTTTCTATTGCATTTCAAATTTATATTAACATGTTATTATATTCTTAACATGTTATTAACATTTCAATTTAAACCAATAAATCAACTATTTTAAACTATTTAAATAGTAATATTTAACATATAATAAAGTCATTTTTTATCAATTTTTTATTATGTTTGCAAAAGAAATGATGGGGGACACCTGTTGTTAAACTGATAACAACAAAATATTAACAATAATAAGAATATAAATATACTTTCTAAAAAAGGGATTAATTTGACCCCTTTATTTCTACTGCAGAGTTATAAGTAAGTTAAGTTTGTTAACAAGGATTAATTTGACCCCTTTATTTCTACTGCAGATTAATAAGTAGTTATCTTATAACGTTTTTGTTTAACAATACTTCATTATGTATGCGTAATAAAGATGTTAACATTTCTTTTTCTTGGGATTGGGATAAATGTTAATAGTGAATAATAATTATTTCTACTTGCTTAAGTCTATTAATGAGTCTTCAGTATATGATGAATTTACTGAATTTTCTTGAGTAATTTCTTTCTTTTCTACTTGTTCTCCAATATACTTTTTTCCTTGTTCTGTTAGTTTGTATTTAAATGGCTTTGTAGTAATATCCCTGTCTACTAATTTAAGTTCATAGAGTTTTTTCATTAGTCGTGATGTATGTTCTCGTGTTCTACCAATTGCATTTTTTATTTCATTAGACGTTAATGATTCTTTTAAAATTATTTTTAAAATATAATGTTCAGTAGCATTATGTTTGTCATTTAAGAATTGGGATTTATTTTTTGTTTTTTCAATTTGTGATATTTTAGGTATAGATTGTTTTGTGATGTCATCGATTTTATTGTACTGTGATGTTTTATCAGGATTTTGTGTGATATTTTTGATTATATTACCTGCTGTATTTTCTTGCAGTGGTCGATTTTCTGCTTGTAATACTTTAGATTCTAGTAAATCCAATCTGATTTGGATATCATTAAGTTTAAGCATAATATTATCAATCTGTAATTGTTTTTTATTCTCTATTGCTTCTAAAATTTCTAAATTATCGTTTCTTTGTAATGGTACTGATTGACCGACTATTTTTTTTTGTATTTTTAGCAAACGAGAAAGTAAAAAACCCACTATAAAAAAGACTCCTATAACAATAAGGGTAGCTATATCTATATCCAAATAATATCACATATATCACAAAATATTTATCTTTATCTCTTTCTTAGCATGTTTAGTGATTATATTTTATTAATCTTTCTAAGGATTTCCTCTATTACAATAATGATATCATTTTGAACAATTTGAGTAGTATTGTGATGAAAATCACGTCGTGATATTTTGTCAAGTTGCTTAATTAGCAATTCTAATGTATCCATTGTATTGTTGTCGATCAAATTTAATAATCTAAATAATATTATTGTGTAAAGAAGTTGATCATACTTTCTTTTACATTGCTTAATCTGTCTATAATAAGCACCAGCACTCATTTGATTATTAGAAACATTAGAACCATCACTATTGATTTTTTTATAAATTATTGATATTTGTTTTTTGGTAAATAAATTTTTTTCAATAAGTAAGTCTAAAAGACCAATAAACTTTAATCTATCTTCTATTTCAGTACTATACATATTTGTATAGTACTGAGTTCTGTATAAAAAGTTTCAACTATTTATATAAAATAACCAAAAATCCATTTATATTATAGTCACTAGATTTTAAATACTTAAAGGTTAAAGTTTTTTTAAATATAAAATAAAACCAAAAATATTTTTTAGGAGTTAATATACTTTAATATGGTTCCACAGTAATTGAATACTATAGAAACTTATATTTTAAATGAGATAAAACGATATGGTACTTTGTGTTTTCCATTAATTGATTCAGAGAATCCAAACGATGTCATTTCAATAGCAAAAACAGTCGAACGATTAGGCGCCTCAGCAATTTTAATTGGTGGATCATCCATAACAGATCAAATTGAATTATCAAAAATAATATCACAAATAAAAACAACTATCACTATCCCTGTGATATTATTTCCTGGAAATGTCACTGGTGTTTCACCTAATGCTGATGCTATATTATTTATGTCATTACTTAATTCTGAAAATCCATATTTTATCACAGGAGCACAAGCACTAGCCGCTATTGGAGTAAAGAAATCCAAATTAGAAGCATTACCTACTGGATACCTGATAATTGGTGAAGGAACAACAGCATGGTTTGTGGGCCACGCAAAGGGCATCCCTTTTCATAAACCTAACTTAGCAATAATGTACTCACTAGCCGCACAATATCTTGGAATGCGATTCTTATATCTAGAGGCAGGTTCAGGAGCCAATCAGCATATATCCCCAGAAATGGTCAAATCAGTGCGTAAATACTATCAAGGTGTATTAATTGTAGGTGGAGGTATTCGAAATTCTGAAATTGCCAAACATTTAGCAGACGCTGGTGCCGATATTATAGTTGTGGGAACAATGATTGAAAATGATAATAATTGGGAAAAGAAATTTTCCGATATTATTCAACTAATAAGGAAATGAAGGAGCAATATCATTTTTTAGATGAAAACTCACTTCAAGAGTTAAGTAAGTTAAAAAGACCGGCTTTATATAATAATTACCATAATAATCTCTTAAACTTATTAAATGAAACCTATCTAATAGCCAGTGATGCTCGGTCACAAGGTATTGATGTTTCTGAAAAAATTGAGTCAAGAATAGTCTATGATTTAGCTGATAGAGTAGCTAAAATGCATGATATTAATATTACAAATCGATTAAGAAATTTATTATCAGAAACAACTAAAGAAAAAGCAGCATTAAAGATATCGGAAGAAATTGCACAAGGTAAATACAGCGATGATGACTTAACAACTAGATTAGATAATGCAGTTAGGGTAAGTCTTGCTATAGTAACAGAAGGAGTAACTGTTGCACCTTTACAAGGGATATCGGATGTACAAATCAAGAATAATTCTGATGGAAGTAAATATCTTTCCATATCATTTGCTGGACCAATTAGATCTGCTGGAGGAACTGAAGCAGCCTTAACAATGCTGATTGCAGACCATGTAAGAAAGTCAGTTGGGTTAAGCAAATATCAGGCCAACTCCTTTGATGATGAGACTGGTCGATTTGTGGAGGAATTACGTATATATGAAAGAGAAGTTGGAAGTTTTCAATTTAAAATTTTAGATGAGGATGTAATAAAATGTATTAGTAATTTACCAGTAGAATTAGACGGAGTAGATACTGATCCTGTAGAAATTGTTGGCCATAGAGCAATGAAAAGAATCAAGACAGACAGAGTCCGTGGCGGTGCTTTAAGAGTTATGAATGATGGTTTAATTGGAAGAAGTAGAAAATTATTAAAAATAATAGATAGTTTAGGATTAGATGGATGGGATTGGCTTAAGGAACTTAAAGGAGCAATACAGAAAGAGGGGTCTAGTGAAGACGATACAGTACACCATAGGATGTCAGAAGTAATAACTGGCAGACCAGTTTTGTCAATGTCTAATAAAATTGGTGGATTTAGATTAAGATATGGCAGATGCTATAATACAGGATTTTCCACAATAGGGATTCATCCAACCGTTCCTATATTATTAAATTATGCAATAGTAGTAGGAACTCAAATAAAAATTGATATTCCTGGAAAGGCAGCAACAATCGCATTAGTTGACTCAATAGAACCTCCTTTAGTGAAACTAGACGACGGAACTGTAACTTATGTTACATCTATAGAACATGCCCATCAAATTCAAAACAGAATTGATACTATCCTTTATTTGGGAGATATTTTAGTTAGTTATGGTGATTTCTTAGAAAATAATGCAAAATTATTCCCTGCATCCTATGTTGAAGAGATATGGGGATTAGAATTACAAATGAAAATAAAGCAGATTTCTTCAAATAATAGTTATTCCACTGATGAAAAATATGTCAATGAAATTTTAGAATATATTGACAAACAACGATTACTGGAATTAGCAAATAATCCTATTGAAATAATTCCAACACTGAAAGAAGCATTCTTAATTAGTAAAATATTGAATATTCCTTTACATCCTAAATATTCTTTCTATTGGGAATCAATATCAGTGGATGAAATTATTTTATTAAGAAATGAATTCTTAAAAAAATCAGACATGGACAAGAATATTGATTTAATTTTTAATATTACAAAAGACACGAGTAATCAGTATTATTATTTTGAATCATTTTCAATTGAATATAATGAAACATTAAAAGATATACTAGAACGTTTAGGTATAACACATTCAGTAAAAAATGATGATAATAATAATCCATTAATAATAGAATTGTCAGAATTAAATCAAATAAACTCTTTGTTTATTTTACTTTGTAATACTAATAATGAATCATCAAATAAAATTTCTTCAATTGATTATATAATGAGAATATCTGGCCTTTTACTAAAACCAAAATTTTCTTCATCAATAGCTGTACGTGTTGGACGGCCAGAAAAAGCAGCCGAAAGAAAAATGAAGCCGCCAGTTCATGTCTTATTTCCAGTAGGAAGTAAAGGAGGTTCTACACGAGATTTAATTAAAGCATCAAAAGAAGAAATTCTTTATACAGAAATAGCTAATAGATATTGTAAAACTTGTAATCTACCATCAGTTGGTACTAAATGTAGAAAATGTTTATCTGAGACACCTCTGCATAATATTTGTGTACTCTGTAGAGAACTAATTAATTCAGAAAATAATAGTAGTA
This sequence comes from Nitrososphaeraceae archaeon, assembly GCA_025922715.1. GTDB lineage: Archaea > Thermoproteota > Nitrososphaeria > Nitrososphaerales > Nitrososphaeraceae > TH1177. The sequence goes on along the minus strand of JAICHH010000030.1, from coordinate 441 downwards.
AAAAAGAAGTAAATACTAGATGTACTAAATGCCGAAGGGAAGGAAAAACATCTTCTCCATCTAAGTATCCTCTTAAAAAAATGTTAAAAGAAGCGGAAAAAACTCTGGAAATACAATCTAAAGAACCATTAAAAGGTGTAAAGATTTTGATGGGAAAAAATAAATCTGCTGAACCATTAGAAAAAGGAATTTTAAGGCAAAATTATGACTTATATGCTTTCAAAGATGGGACAATACGTTATGATGCAACTAACGGACCATTAACTCATTTTAAACCTAAGTGGATCATGACTAATATAGATAAATTAAGGAATCTTGGTTATTCTAAAGATTTTTATGGAAAAGATTTATCTAGTGATGATCAGTTATTAGAAATTTTCATTCAAGATGTGATATTACCTATAGATACTGCAAATCATTTACTTCGACTATCAAGATATA
>JAICHH010000029.1 GCA_025922715.1 Nitrososphaeraceae archaeon | reverse complement strand
TTGGAGAAGAGTTTTCTATAGCTCTTACTAGTAATTCGACAGGATTTTTTCCAGTTTCTAAATGTATTATTTCAAAAGCGGTTTTAACAACATTTAGTGATTTTGCTTTTTTCCCTCCCATTCGACCAGTATTCTTTGCATATTTTTTTCCGAAACGCATTAATTTATTTGCTAATCTTTCAATAAGATTTACCTCGGCTTTTTTGAGTCTTTGGTGTTCATGTCTCCCAAAAGATACAGGAATTACCATTGACGGATTTAAAGCAATAACCCGTGTTAAACCTGGATCAGTAATTTCAATATTAGCTGTCTCCCATTTGTTAAACAACAATATTTTTATATTTTCTTTTCCGCTCATACTTATCGCCTAGGTTTTTCCTTTCTACCGTAAACTAATTCCTTTAATGATACACCATTTACTTTGAATACCTGCCATCGTACTCCTGGTATATCACCCATTGCACCACCCATTGAGCCTCCGATGCCCTCTACTATTACCTCATCATGTTCATCTACAAAATTTAAAGCACCATCACGAGGAAGAAATGCAGTTATTGATTTTCCATTTTTTATTAATTGGATTCTTACACATTTACGAACAGCTGAATTAGGTTGTTTAGATTCTATACCGACTTTTTCTAAAACAATGCCTCTAGCTTGAGGAGCTCCTTCCATAGGATTGGTTTTCTTGTCGAGTAATAATACTCGTCTCTTATAATATTTATTTGCCCATCTAGAACGTTTTCTTTTTGATTCAAGTACACGTCCAGCGAACAATCCCAAAGGAGATTTAGCCATTTTACATATTTACACCATTATTATCATTATTTGTTTGTTCAGGACTCAATATTAGAACATTTGATATGTGGAAATAACGCTTTGCAAGTAACCTAGCTTTCTCAGCATTTCTACCTTCTTTTCCAACTACAACACCCTTTTTTTTTGAATCAACAACAACAATTGCCTGTTTTGTACCATCCATCCTTTTATTAATCTTTATTTCATTAATCATATTGGAATTCAGAATATTTTTTAAAAATTCATCTTCGTTATCAGAATATTCAACCAATTCTATTCTACGTGGAATAACATTTTGTAATTGTTTTATCGTAGTTCCTCCTTTGCCAATAGCAAGGCCCATTTGACCCTTATTTACAATAAATATTACTCTATCCATTTTTTCATCTACTATACAATCTCTTGCAGTCGCGCTAGTAATACTCTGAAACAAAGAGATAAGCCTAAGTTCATCAGATGTTAATTTTATTTTTTCAGTCATTATACCATGATACCTCTAAATCCAATTTTGAATTGTTATACATCAAATAATAACATGCTGTGTAATAAAGTATAATTTAAATTTTAATGAAGATTTGATGGCATGGGCAGAATCAGGTTTGAGAGAAGAATTTACTGTTAAAGGAGATTAGTAAAAAAATTTACTCATTTAAAAGTTTGTGTTCTTTTATTCTCCGTGTCCTGCCTCTAAGGTAACATATACTAAATCTCCTGCTTGTAGATACCAATATCGATTTGTCTTGGATGATCCATTGTTTCAACCACAAATATATTCTCGCTTTTTAGAGATTATAATTGTTTTTTCAGAGACTGTTTTTAATTAAATTATTAATTAGAAATACAAAAAATGCTAATACAATAAAGACCTCAAACACAGAAAATCCCAAAATCAAAAATAATTCCTTGATTGAAAAAGAATTTTCTTCATCAGTATTATATTGATAGTCCGTCTTTTAAATCGGAGGAAATTATCAAGGTTATGATAATTTATATTCTAGTGCCATAATTAAAAAATAATAAAAAATTAGTGGGTATCCAATAGTGCGCTTACATCTTCGTCTGCTACAGATTTAAGCGCTACTGCTGAAATTCTATAGGGTCTATTAAACAGTCTTCCTAATTTTATGGAATTGTCAGTATAAAAATAAAGAGGAACTTTTAATTCTTTGCAGGTCTTTTCAAGAAATTGTTTATCTGTATAGCCGAGAGAATTAGAAACGATAATTAATTTTGATCCTTTAACATTAGATCTGACTTCTTTTACTCCTTCCTTATACTTATTGGACGATTTTGCGTCTTTAATTATTTTCTCCAGATTCTTCATTTTGTTCATTCACTTTCATATACAAGTCAACCATTCCTGTTCCAACAGGTACGGTTGCGCCTACAATTACATTTTCTGTGACTCCTTTTAATGCTTCCGTTTGCCCTTCCATAGATGCTTTTGCAATGGTTGGAACAGTAATTTCAAAAGCAGCCCGTGCCAGGACAGAAGTTTTGGTTCCAGCAATCCCATGTCTTCCGATTTGCTGAAGGTAGCCTTTAGATGTCATTAAATCAGATACTAGCATAATATGACGTATATCTACTTCAAGACCTTGTTCTTCCAGAGTATTAGTAACTTCTCGTACTAGAGCCGTTCTAGCTGCTTCTATTCCTAAAGTTTGCCATATCTCGTAAACATTATTTGTTGTAACTCGTGTAAGATCTATTCCATCTACATAAATTATTTTCGATAAATTAGAGCCTGCAGTCTGTATTACCCATTCCTCGTTTTGTTTAACTATTGTTACTCGTTCAATATCTGGTACACCTTTTATTCTCGTATTGAGGAGCTTATTTTTCAATAATAATAAGGTTTGAGCGTCTAATTCTTCATTCATCTTTAAAATAATACTCTTTTCTTTTTCATCAAGAGTGGTATCATATTTCTTCTTAGAGCCCTTTAAAATTTCAAAAATGTCTGTCAAAATGCAACCTCTATCATTTAATTTATTCTCAGAAAAGGTCAATTTTATGATTCCACTATAATCAATATCTGTCTTTTCGACTACATCAATAACCTTTGTATGTATTATCTCTTTTGCAACACTTAAGGCTTTTTCTCTTGAGATACGATGTTCTTCATCTAAGTAAATATCCATTGTAGGGGTTATAGGCTTTTTCCTCGCATCTACTAATTCAATTAAACGGGGAAGTCCTAGGGTTACATTTCGTTCTTTAACTCCTGCATAATGAAAAGTCCTCAAAGTCATCTGTGTGCCAGGTTCTCCAATAGATTGAGCAGTAACTACTCCGACCGCCTCTCCTGGCTCTACCATGGCTCTTTCTGTCAAATCCATAATTTTTTTAATAACCTTCTCTATTCCTTGTTTGCTAAGTTTGTTTTGCATTAATATGTTTTCAATATAACTTTTTAATTTTAGATTAAAATTAGAAATATTCTGTTCTAATATATGTCTAATTTCTTCTTCATTTGCTCTTGTTCCCTCGTCAACAACTGATTCACTCTCAATTATTCTTGAAATATTAACTGCTTCACCATGGTCACTTTTTGCAACGTCAATTCCATCCTCTCCGTACAGATATTGAATAATATTACCATGAGGATCTCTTACAGTACTATCGTATTCCAGTTTCAAATGTTCAAGAGCATTGATTAATCTTCTTTGCATATATCCTGATTGCTGGGTTCTGACAGCAGTGTCCACCAAGCCTTCTCTTCCTCCCATTGCATGGAAAAAGAATTCAAGGGGAGTAAGCCCGTCACGGTAATTTGATTTAACAAAACCTTTTGCATCAGGATTTGTATCATTTATTTTGAAATGTGGTAATGATCTATTATGATAACCTTTATGAATCCTTTTTCCGCGTATGGATTGTTGACCTAAAACTGCTGTCATTTGTCCAATATTTAATGTAGAACCTCTTGCACCTGTAGAAGCCATGATAACCCCTGCATTATTATTTGGGAATGACCTATCAGCAATTCTGCCAGCTCTATCTCGAGCTCTGGAAAGTTCATTCACAAGGTATAATTCTAACGCTTCTTCTGGAGATAATCCTCTCGTTAAAGGTAACGTACCCTCTTTGTATTGTTGAATTAATTCACCTATCTTATCGTATGCTTTCTTAATTACTTCAGTAATTTCTTTATGTGTATCTTCTGATAACCATAAATCTGAATAACCATATGTGAAACCTCTATGAGTAATAAAGGTTTTTAACATTATTAAAATAGAATTAAGGAATTGCTGTGCTACATCATTTCCATAATCCTTTGCTATTCGGTGTAAAACACTATCAGGTTCTTCAGCGCCAATTGATGCTTTATCTATGACACCACTAATCAATTCTCCATTTTTAATTACAACATCTTTTCCTTCTCCCTTAATAGACTTATTCCATTTTGAAGTAATAATGAAATTGAAGTCCTTTGGAAGAAATAACGAAAATAGTTGTTTACCAGTATATAATTTGTTACCATCTTTCTCTCCTTTAGGCTCGGGGAGAGCTCCAGCATAGCCTCCTAATAATGCTAAATTAAAGAATTCCTCTTTAGAGAGAAAGCTTTCGTCGCTCGTTAATAGATAAGCTCCTGTAATGAAGTCACGGATACCGCCAATTATAGGTCCTCCATACCTGGGAGATATTAACTGATCTTGTACACTCATCAATAAGGCAGCTTCAGATCTTGCTTCTTCGCTTTGTGGAACATGAAGATTCATTTCATCACCATCAAAATCTGCATTATAGGGTGGGCATACAGCAGGATGAAGTCTAAAAGTTCTATAAGGGAGAACTCTGACATAATGTGCCATAATTGACATTCTATGTAATGAAGGTTGTCTATTGAAAATAACTATATCAGAATCTGATAAATGTCGTTCAATAATGTAACCTGGTACAATTGAATCAGCAACCATTTGTCTGTCATTTACATAATCAAGTCTTATTTTGACACCATCTGGTCTAATAATATAATTAGCCCCAGGATAATTGTTTGGTCCATTGAAAACTAGTTTTTTTAATTTCTCTATATTCCAATTTGATACTGTTTCAGGAATGGTCAATTTTTTTGCAACTTCAAATGGAATACCTACCTCTGAAATAGCAATATTTGGATCAGGTGAGATAACAGTTCGACTTGAAAAATCAACTCGTTTTCCAGACAAAGAACCTCTAAATCTACCTTCTTTACCTTTTAATCTTTGAGTTAGAGTTTTTAATGGTCTTCCTGATCGATGATGGGCCTGTGGAATTCCCGATACTTCATTATCAAAATAAGTAGTTACATGATATTGCAATAAATCTACCAAATCTTGGACAATTAATGGGGGGGTGCCTGCTTCTTTACTTTCTTTTAGTCGTTGATTTACACGGATTATATCTACAAGTTTATGAGTTAAATCATCTTCAGAACGAATCCCTGTCTCAAGAATAATAGAAGGTCTAACAGTGACTGGTGGGACTGGTAGAACTTGAAGTATAAACCATTCAGGACGAGCAGTAGAAGGGTCATATCCGAGCAGTTTTAGATCATCATCGCTTATATTTGATAATCTTTCTCGAATAGTTATTGGTAATAGTCGATTTTCTCCAGCATCGGTCTTTTCAACAAAAATGGTAGGTTTAGTGAAGATAAGGTCATATTGTTCCTTTTGACAATGGGGACAGATTTTAATTTTTTTAGATTTTTCTATTATTTCATCTTTAATATTGTCCAATGTGATAACAGCATATGAGGCTTTGGCATTTCTAATTTCTCTATAAGAATCTAGTTCTGAGTTTTCTAACTTGATTCTATTACAAGATCTACAAGTTGTAAGTAATAATTTATGAATATCATCTACAAATGCTATATGTAATACCGGTTCTGCTAATTCTATGTGACCAAAATGACCAGGGCATTTCACAGAAGTATTTCCACATGTTATACATTTTTGTCCAGGTTCAAGAGTTCCTAACCGATTATCCATCAATCCCCCCTGCACAGGCATTCCATCTTCATCATAGGTCTCAGGTGCGGTGATTTCAGCAACACTAAATTTCCTAATTTCAACTGGAGACCAAACGCTAAATTTTATTGCACCTAAATTTTTAATTGACTCTTCCACATCTTTTCACCTTACCTATAATTTGTCTTTTGGAATAAGCCTTGGAGCTATATTGAGACTCATCATTTCTTGAAGTAGTAATTTAAAGGCATATGCAATAACAACAGTAGAAATTTTTGCCTTATCTCCACAAACTCTACAAATGTATCTTCGTTGTTTTATATCATAGTATGACAATAGGCCACAACGTTCACAAACATTTACTTCTGCTTTATCTGATTCTTCTAGTAATCGATCTTTTAACATCATCGAGGCCCCATATGCAATAAGGCAATCTCTTTCCATTTCTCCAAATCGTAGCCCACCTCCTCTTGCTCGACCTTCTGTAGGTTGTTTGGTTAACATTTGAACTTGTCCTCGAGCTCTACTATGAATCTTATCAGCTACCATGTGGTGAAGTTTCTGATAGTATACAACTCCAATATAAACTTCAACTGGGAATTTTATTCCTGTTCGTCCATCATACATCTCCTCTTTTCCACTATATTTGAATCCATATTGTTCCATGAACCCTTTTATATCGTTCAATTTTTCCCCTAGAAAAGCAGAACCATCTACCACTTTTCCTCTTAAAGCGGCTGCTTTACCACCCAATGATTCCATAAATTGACCTACAGTCATTCTGGATGGAAATGCGTGAGGGTTTATCATTATATCTGGAACTATTCCATCTTGAGTATATGGTAAATCTTCCTGATTGACTAGCATCCCAAGAATTCCTTTTTGGCCATGTCTAGAGGCAAATTTATCACCTATTTCAGGAATTCTCATATCCCTTACCCGAATTTTATACATTTTCCCGCCTTCTACGGATTGGGTCATTATTACGCTATCTACAACACCATTCTCGGAGGGTCTTACCCCTATTGAGGTATCGCGTCTATATGGTCCTTTAACTTCAAATTCTTTGTATTCTTCAATAAACCTTGGAGGAGATGTTCTACCAATTAAAATATCACCACCAGTAACTATTGCTTCATGCATAACCGCACCGTCTTGTTCTAACAATCGATATGCTTTTTCTCCTCTAAAGCCACGAATATTTTCATCTGCTGAAGGCAATTCAAAAGTATCCTTCATTCCTCCTGGATATTGTTTGGCTTCCGCTTCATATACTCTGTAAAAAAACGTTCTGGCTAACCCTCGCTCTACTGATGACTTATTAAAAACTACTGCATCCTCGATATTATATCCCTCAAATGGTAGTACTGCTACGATACAATTCTGTCCAGTGGGACGTTCATCAAGACCAAGAAGGTTTATTGCTTTAGTGCTGACTATAGGAATTTGTGGATACAACATAAAGTGTTGCCTAACATACGTGCTTGCATTCATTAGGGGTGTAGAAAATCCCAAGCTTTGCTTAGCCATAGCACTTTCATATGTGTTTCGTGGAGACTGATTATGTTCAGGATATGGTATAACGGATGCACCAATTCCTAGGATGGATGGTGGATATATCTCAATATGAGTTGTATTGGAGTCTATTGCATTTAGATCAATAGAGATAAAACAATTTTCTTCTTCATTAGCATCTACCAATTCTATTATTCCCATATAAATAAGATCTATCCACGAGAGAAACTTTTTATTGATTTTCTCAATCACTTCTGATGTCATCAGAGATTTTCCTTCTTTAACAATTGCAAGTGGCCTTAATACACGTCCTGAGTTACACGATATGTATAATCTTTTTGTTGCATTTGCATTTAAGGAAGAGTAAAAATAAATCCCAATATGTGGATGAATTTTGCCATTTCTACGAAGGTTTTTCAGTGTATTTGCTAGTTGTGAACCATCTTCAATATATCCTATTAATTTTCCATCCACAAATATTCTACAACCATTATATCTTAAACTTTCATCTGCATCATCAATATGTTGAACCCTCAATTCATATAGCTTTTCTATAATTTCTGATGACTGGACACTTACTGATATTATTGCAGAGAGAGCAAGATTTTTTACGAGTCCACAATTTGAACCCTCAGGCGTCTCCGCTGGGCAAATTCTCCCGAAATGAGTTGTATGTAAATCCCTAGCTTCAAAATTAGGTTGACTTCTACTAAGAGGGGATTGTATTCTACGCAAATGACTAATGGTAGACATATAATTAGTTCTATCAAGCAATTGTGTCACACCTACTCTACCTCTACCCCAATTACCAGTAGCTATTGCATTATTCAATTTATCAGATATTATACCTGGCCTAACTGCTGCTGCCACTGCGTTAATTCCCCTTTTTTGTCCAGAGCGTTCAAGTTGATACTTCATATCCCTTATCAAATTTCTAAATGCAGTCCTAAAAAGATCAGCAAGCATTTGTCCTGCAAATTTTATAACCTTATTGCCATAATGATCTTTATCATCATTGTCTACCCATCCAAGCTTAAGTTCCACTAACTTACTAGCAGCTTCCCCAAGAAAAAGCGCTTTTTCCCCACGGTTTTCTGGATTTTTTCCCAAATGAGGTAACAATCCCCAATCTAGTAATGTTTCAGCACGTTTTATTTGGAATTCTTCTAGCATACCTGGAGCAATTCTTTTACTGATATAAACAATGGCATCTCTGCTTGAAATGATTTCTCCTACTTTTTCAAATGAAGGCTCTAATTCATCCTGTATTTTTTCTTTAAAGGAAACAGCATTAGCTATATCTCTATCAGATTCTAATCCCAAAGCACGAATCAATGTTACTAATGGGATATCAACTGGCGATCCAGGAATCTTTGCTACTATTGAACCATCAGGTTTCATAATTAGTTCTAATTTAGCCCTATAGCCAACTATTGAAGAATAAACTTTTGCTTTATAAGTTAGTGTTCCAGCAGTTTCTTCTGCATCAACAATAATTTTATTATATGATAGATCTTCTAATCCCACTATAACTCTTTCTGATCCATTTATAACAAAATACCCTCCTGGGTCTCGAGGGTCTTCCCCTAATTCGATTAATTTAGATTCTGGAAGATTATGAAGGATACAAACATTAGATTTTACCATGACAGGCATATCACCTACATGAATGAATCGAGATTCTATAATACGACCATCTTCTACTATACTGCATTCAAGCATAATAGGAGAAGCATATGTAAGATTTCGTAGTCTAGCCTCGACAGGCGCTACATGAGTAATAGACCCATCGAGCTCCATGATACGGGGACGTTGAAGTTTTATTTTGCCTAATTTCAACTTATATGGAAATTCAGCTGTTTCTATTTCAACCTCATTTACTTCATCTATTATGCTTTGTAATCCAGACTCCATAAACTCGTTGTAAGAATTCAAATGCTGTCGTGCAATACCTTCTCGTCTTAAAATATCATTAATAATAGGCCATATATCAACAAAATTACTTACCAAATAACTTGTATCTCCTTATCCTTGTACTACATATCTGTAATATACACTTTCACCCGCAGTTGGACTTTTTCTTGTAATTTTAATTATATCTCCTGGTCGAATATCTAAGTCTTCTAATCCTTTATCGCTTGACAAAATATATGGTAGCTGATTAGTTCTTACATTAAATATTTTAAGTATTTCTTCAGCTTCGTCTTTTGGAAGAATTTCGTGTTTAGGTTGATAGATGTGATTCTTTACTTTGACAATTTTTTTATCTGCTGACAAATTAACAAACCTCCTCTAACTTTATCCTTAGATAAACAAATCTTGATAAAATAGCTTCTCGCAATATAAAATCAGTAACATTCTTGGAGTAGGAGGTATATGTAGTTTATTACAATATTTGAACCAATAACATATTTGTCTTTATTATTTAGGCCTTCGGAGGGATTTGAACCCTCCTCAAGCGGTTTCTACCTTTCTTAGTTATAATAAAAGACCACAGCCGCCTATACTAACCAGGCTATACTACGAAGGCCACTAATATTTTATGAAATTCTGTAATATTTATTCTTTAGAGGAATAAAAATGACAATCAAAAACTACTATCATCAATTAACCCACGTTTAACCACTTCTATTTCTCTTTTTTCTAATTCTTTACAAATTTTGTTCATTCCAATTGAATCTCCAGCCAAATGTCCAAGAATAACAAGATTCTTACATCTTTTGTCTTTTTTTACTTTTAAAAGTTCATTATAATCAATATGAAGATATATTACAGTGGAAATATTATTTTCATAATACGTGCGTGCAATATCATATCCACCATTTGATCCAGCTGCTATAACAAGGACCCACTCGCCTATTTCATTACTAGACTTTCCATTGCAAATTATGACTCTTGTTAAGGCTTTTTTGAATTCTGTTATCTCTTCTATTGCTTTTACTAAATCAGAGACGGATCTTAATTTAGATTTATAAAGTTTGAATAAAATAACTTTTCTCATATATTCATCAAGGGGCTGGTGTATATTCAATAATGGCATTTTGAGACTTTTTGCGAGGCTAATCACATCATTGTAAATTAAAGAATGAGATTTTAAATAAGCCTTATATTTTAAATCTTTAACCAATGAGTTTGCTAATTTTTTTTTGATCCCTTTTTCCACCATATATTCGACATGTCTATCGAAAACTTTGTGAAATGAAACTGCTGACTTTCCTATGGGATGATGTGTTAATACACAATCACAACCTAGATTTTTAGCGAAATAAATATCAAAAGTACTTACATCAATGGAAACAAAAACCTTTTTGATATTATTACCCTTTACATGAATTGCACTATCAAATGGTATTTTTTTCCATCCAGCTAAATTTAGTCCAATTTGCATTACTTCACCGGTATCCAACCCTTTCAATATACTATAATAGTTCATTATTGTGGAATATTTACTTTTTAAACGAATCTTTACACTTTTTCTAAATTCGATATAATAAGAGTTACTTTCGAATGTCATAAATCGCTCTATGTATTATAGGTAAAAAATAATAATAATAAAACCCATGAAAAATTGATTCATTGTGTTTACAAGAATTATTAATTTTTATCTTCGATATCAAAATATTAATTTAAAAATCTCATTCATATTAATCTCATTACAAATATTACATCTCTATTGGCTTACAACAGATGTTGTTATATATCGTCTTACAGGCATAGATTATTTTATAGAGCTATCTGATTTTATTTTATTATTTATAATAATTGACTATATAGAAATTCCAGCTTTAGTTTCAGGTATAATATATTACTTCTTTGCTTTAATTTATGATAAAAAGGAAAAAGAAAAAAGAATTAAAAATACAGTCTTATTAATTCTATTGGCAATCCAATCCATTCATATCTTTTGGATTACTGATGAGATTGTTTATTCAACTTTTGTAGGATCCGATCTAATTTATATGCCAGAGTATTTTGCTTGGATTGCAATTCTAATAGATTATCTGGAATTGCCTGTAATATACGATCTTTTAAAAAGAATCGTCAAAAAAGAAAACTAAAAAAGAAGAGCCCACCAATGAATTATATATTTTAGAGAATATAGTCTTCAGAAATAAGGATCATATACAGGCAATATAATGTGACCCTATTTGGAATAACCAATTGTATAGAAAATTATAGAATAGCTGAAAAGGTTTAAGTCAAAGTTTTCTCTTGAATGATAGTAGGTTCAAAATATTCTTTTATCCATCTGTTAGTATATCTCTTGTGATTTTGCAAAACTACTATTCGAGAAATTTCACTTTCATCCATGATATTATAATTTTGGAAATTTTTTTGAAGATTATTCGTAAATTCTCTTACCTCTTTAATATCAAGCATATTATTATGCTCTAGCCGATTGGTTGACATTCCTATATGCATATATGATTTAACTTCAATAAAATGCGGGTTAGCTTGATTAATTATATTTACAAATTCAGGTACATTATTTAAATCCGAATTATAGTTTCGGATAAGAGTCATTCTTAACACAGTCCTTGTATTAATTTCAGAAAGAATATTTAATGTATTAAGCCATCTATCCCAAGCATTTTTATATTTAGGTCTATTTATTTGATAAAACATTTTTTTATTTGATGCATTGGTAGACAAATATAACTGAGTTGGTAAAGCATCTTCCTTTATTAGACGTTTAATCATTTCTGGTTCCTGGCCATTTGTTACCAAAAAGACGGACTTTGTATTCTTTAATGATTTAAGATATTTAATTAATTGTGGAAGTTTAGGATACATTGTTGGTTCCCCGGATAAAGAAATTGCATAATGAGCCGGAAATAATGATTCATCTAGTTTTTTCTTATTAGATTTAGAATTCCCGTAAAATCCCATAATTAATCTTTCTCTTTCTTTCAATAGTTGATGTATAATTGCATCTGGTTCGTCAACTAAATGCTCAGGCATTTGTAATGTATCATAGAATTCGGTTGGACGCCAACAATATATACACCTATTTTCACAATTCATTGCAGTAGGAGTCATTTCCATACATCTATGGGTGGATATACCGTAGAATTTGTGTTTATAGCAACTACCTTCATTATAAAATGATTTTTTGGTCCAGTGGCACAATTCAACTGCAGAATGGTTAAATACACCATATTTTGCCTTACGAAGTTTTGCTTGTAAACTGGGAGTAATATTTATCAAATTATTTTGTGTATCATGATATACATATTCATCCGAACAACTCATTATATGAATTGCATATTTAACTTATTTATATTTTGATTAATAGGTATGAACTAATGTAATTACTAGATGACAAAAAAATACAATTACTTTTACATATAGCCATCTTAACATTGATATTATTAGATTGAGAAAAACTGTTGCTATTGATTTAGACTCTGTTTTAGCAGATGTTGTAGTGACTTGGGTTGATGAATATAATAAAATAAAGGACTCTAATATAGTAAAAGAAGATATCGTAGCTTGGGATATCCATACTCTTTTACCAATAACTGAAACCGAAAGTAATTCATTATTTTCAGATGTATGGATATATAGATGGAAAGATATCCCCCCTACTCAAAATAGTATTGGAAAAATACTAGAAAGGCTAAAATCTCAAAACTATAGAATATCTATTCTAACAAGAAGAGATAGAAAAACTATTCCGTATGTCTCTAGTTGGTTAGAAACTAATCATATAGACTGCGATGATCTAATATGCGTTTTTGATTCTAATCCAAAAAGTATTTATCCATTTGACATTTTAATTGATGACGCACCTCAAAATATAGTTGAAATAAAATTTCCAAAGAAAGGAATTTTATTTGATCAGCCTTGGAATAGAAGTTTTAAATGGCCAATTAGAATAAATCAGTTATCAGATTTATTTCATTATCTACCATGAATTTTAGAGGAACAAGATAAAAAATTAAATATTATCTAATTCAATTAATGCTCTATTAATTAATGATGATACCCCGTTATATTTTATTAACATTTCTATTGCATTATCAAAAGCATCTGTGCCACGATATCCTTCATCATATTTCATTATGACTGTTCCCTTATTTGTTTCAATGATAACAACTAAAATTGAGTAATCTCCGAGTCTTTTATGATTATTTGTAGTATATATATATAATTCCATTTTTTTTATAAAATATTTATTATCATACATAATATTACTTAAAATGATTTTGGACTTTTTAGGTGGTTTTTGTAATAACTTGTTAGTTTCAAGGTCCAGAATAACTCTTTTATTATTCATAGTCAAGGAACCTGATCCATTCTGGAAACCATAAATTGTTTTCTGAAACCCCTATTCCTTTAGCCAATAAATAGGGAGAATTATAAAATGTTTTTTCACATAGAAGTTCATTAGCGATATAATTATTAAGTTCCTCTAATGAAGTAACTTTTCCCATATATTTATTAGCTATAAAGTCTCTATTAGAAGTATACAAACCAACTTGTCGTCCATCAATAGTGGGAACATAACTAACTATTACATCTATTTTTTTTACTCCGCTTTTATTCAAATAATAAATTGTTTCTTTTGCAGTGCTCCCTGTTTGAATAGTTCCTTGAATGGAAGCCACCTTTTTATCCTTAGTTATATTTTCTAAAATAAATTTCAGGGATTTGCCAGTAGTAAGCAATTTATTTTTACTTTCCTCCTCTGAAAAATCAATCATATGATCAGAGTCATCATACCTATCTTTGATTACTCCTTCAGAGATTTCAAAATTTAAAATTGATTTTTGTAATTCTATTCCTATTCCAAGAGCCATAGGCCTTGTATAATCTGGTTCCGCATATACAGAATCTAGATCAATATATTTTGATAGATAATTGGCTTGAACTTTTCCAATATTTCTTCTTATTGTGTATATACTCTTATTGTTAAAGGTGCTTGTTACGTGAGATTCTCTAATAAATTCAAAAGGGTCCATTAACATTTTATTACTATCGAGAATTGTTAATTCTTGTATATGATTTTGGGCACTAATTTTAAGCAATTGCCCCATTTTTACATCAGTATATGTAAAGTTCGAAAAAGAATTTTTCAAAGAATTTTCTGAGGAAAAAATTACTAAACCGTTATTGGGTGCCAATGCCATTATCAATGGTTTAAATCCTGTACTATTTCGAAAAACAAAAATTGAATCTTTTACTTTTAGAATGAGATTTCCGCGCAGATGTCTATCCAAAAATTCTGCGGCGCGACTATTATCTTTTTTCTCATCTATTAACCTTATAAATATTGAATATATCTGAAACAATGAATCTGCATCTTTTGCAGGACCTATATATGGATGAAGATATAACTTTTCGGTATCAACCAGAAAACCATCTAACGCAATCTTGATAGAACCCATACTGGGAAATAGTGGAGCACGTTTGGAAAGATAACCAATAGCATTGAAACCAAGTAATTTCTTTTTTTTTATTAATATTGATAAAACTTCATTTGATGGAATTGAACCTTCACTTTCTAAAACTCTTTCTCCAACCATCATCTTCCAGTACGCCTTTCCTCTATGTTGAACCATCCGCATTGCGC
>JAICHH010000028.1 GCA_025922715.1 Nitrososphaeraceae archaeon | reverse complement strand
TAGTGACATAGAAAAGGCATTGACATATGAGATAACACGACAAAAAACAATGACCGTTCATGATATAGAAATTAAAGCTGAAACAAGACATTGGGATGATAAAAGAAAAATTACAAAGCAAGCAAGATCAAAAGAAGAAGAAGAAGACTATAGATATTTTCCTGAACCAGATATTCCAAAAATTCTGCTAGAAAATTTATCTTTAATTAAAACACCTGAGCTTCCAGATGAAAGAAAATTCAGATTTATAAATGATTATGAACTTTCTGAACATGTATCACAAGTACTCATTGACAACAAAGATTTAGCTGACCTATTTGAATCAGCAATAAAAATATATCATTCTCCAAAATCTATATCAAATTGGATAGTAAGTGATATTCTTGCATTCATGGAATATGATTCATCAGGTAAAAAAACAATAACTGATGAGATGAAAATTAATTCAAAACACATTGCAGAGATTGCAAAGCTCGTTGATGATAATACAATAAATAGATCTACAGCAAAATCCATAATCTCCCGAATTGTTAAAACAGGAGAATTACCATCTGATATCATAAAAAAAGAAAAACAGATAACCACAATAATCAATGATGAGAAAATTTTACTAGAATCAATAGATAGGATATTCAAAGAAGAGAAAAAGGCAACGTTAGATGCTAAACAAAATCCTACCGCAATAAACTTCTTGCTTGGTAAGATAATGAGACTGACAAAGGGAAGGGCTGATCCAAAAATAACTACAATACTTTTAAAGAAAAGGTTGGATGAAGAAGTCTAATAATCGAATAAAAAAAATAATAGTATTAAAATTATTACAAACAAAAAGTTCATGCAAAGTGATCCGTATGTTTTTGAAAGTCTCAAAAACTAATAAAAAGAGAAAAAGAAGTTGTTTTAAAAACTATCTATTTTTAGAATTTCTCAAATTATATTGTCAAGTTCACCTGATAGTTCACTAAAAAATACCATTCTACGGTTAACATCATACAATTTTTGATATCATCATTTATAAATAATAATTAATACTAATATGAGATGATTAAATATTTTTTAATGTATGGGATTTTCTTTATTTCCTTTTATAGTATATTATTTTATGAAAATATTTTTGGTGAAAGCAATACTACAACAGAATACCAATTTTTAACTAAATTTGGAGGAAAAGAAAGTAATGATGGAGAATTAAGTGCCCCTCATAGTATTGATATTGATAAAGAAGGAAATGTATACGTAACAGATACTGGTAATGACAGGATTCAAAAATATAATTTAGATGGTAAATTTATTTTACAATGGGGAGAAGAAGGATCTGGGGATGGACAATTCGATAAATTGCATGATGTATATGTAGATCCATCTGGCCAATTTATTTACACACTAGAACTCACAAACCACAGAGTACAGAAATTTACTCCTGATGGTAAATTTATTTTAAAATGGGGATTTGAAGATACTGGTGGTAGAGGTGCTGAAAGAACCCCACATCAGTTATCTATAGATTCAAATGGATATGTCTATTTAACTGATAAAAATGCACATCAAATTTTAAAATTTGATGAGAATGGCAAATTTATAGAGTCATATGGTTCTAAAGGTTCTGCAGCAGGAGAGTTCCTTGAACCACATGGAATAGTCTTTGATTCCAATAACACAATGTATGTAACTGACATGAAAAATTCCAGAGTTCAAGTTTTTGATGAAAACTTTAATTTTATAAGACAGTGGGGATCATTAGGAAATGGATCAGGACAGTTTTCAGGTACTGCCCCTGGGATAGACTATTATGAAAAGCAAGATCTAGTTTTTGTTGTAGATAAAACATCAACTAATTTTCAAGTATTTGATAAAGATGGAAAATTCATAAGCAAATTCGGATCGAAAGGAAAACAAGATGGACAGTTCAATAGACCAGAAGATATAGCAATAGATCCTCAAGGAAAGGTCTTTGTAGCTGATACAGGAAATTCACGAATACAAGTATTTGATAAATAATTTTTCAATCAAAAAAACAAAATAAAATGTTACCCATATCGGTAAGTGAATATGTTACCTATCTATGTACTTACAACAACTAATAAAACCTATTTTTTTCAATATCATTAAATTTTCTAACTATTATAATAGAGCAAAAATTTATAATATAATTATAAGAAAAATATATTAAGAAAAAGTTTTGTTTTTTCTCTTTTTACCTTATCTTATCTTATTTCAAAAATATACCACCATATATGGCATAATCCAAAGGCAGGTTAGTTATTGCTATTAATGCTTTGTTGTGTGCTCTGTTGTGCAACTCATTTAGATAATCATTATTTATTCTAATATAACTACTTAATCGTATCACAATTATACTTTGAAACCAGTTATACAATGATGCTTTCAGTATAATCTCCTTTATCATATTCTCAAATCTAATGGCAGTAACATATTCTCCAAACATTCTATTGATGCAGGAAAATACTATTTCTACTATCCATCTTTGTCCATAACATACGCTATCTTTCCATTTGTCAAGATCAGTTTTCTGTTCCCATACTGAAATATTTCTTTTATAGTGATTAGTGATTATCCTTTATAATTCTTGCATTCTTTCTTACCTTTATTGCCGATTTAATATCATTGAATGAAAGAATTGGAATATCTTGTTATTTTCATACTAACCATCTGCTATCATAGTACTCACATCTATATTCTGTTGTCTAACAATATCATGCATTAGTATAGGTAATACTTTTGAATCATGTGCATTTTCTGTAGTAACGTTTAGAGATAGAATTTTTATCTTATTATTTGCCCTGTTAACTTGAGGGTAAAGTAATAGTCATATTATATAATTCTATTATGTTCTGTGCTTACTTTTACAAGATTTTTTCAATTCCATGCATCTATTTTTCTTAACTTAAGAGCCATATTATTATTTAATCCCAATAAAATACGGTTCATACATTTATCTGAGTTCAATAACTATTTTTATAATTTGCATTTTTAGTATGATTCAAATAACCTACACTCAAATTAAAATATATGGGAACTGAACATAGTGTATCTCAAGTGAACAATGCATCCTGGGAAAAAGAAGTATTACAATCACAATTACCTGTTTTTGTTGATTTTTGGGCGGAATGGTGTGGGCCTTGTAGAATGGTAGGACCAGCCGTAGAACAATTATCAAAAACTCTTGAAGGAAAAGTAAAAACTGTAAAGCTTAACGTAGATGAAAATCAAGAGATTGCAGTAAAATATGGAATTCATTCTATACCCTCATTGCTATTATTCAAGGATGGTAAGGAAATTGCGAGAACTGTCGGTGCTGCTCCTAAAGAAGCCTATCAAAAATTCATCGAAGAATCTTTAACCAAGAATTAACATTAATTTCATTTCATTTTATTTAATTTGAGGGTAGTTTTTATTTCTGTATTCGTAAAAGCATTAATATAGATAATAATAATCGTTAGCATAATTTGGGTAAAAAAGAGATTTCTACTCTATTTTCATCTGATCCTGATAAATATTATAGAGTTTCCTTATTTGATAGATTAGGTTTTAAACGAAACAAATGTATATCTTGTGAAAAATTTTTTTGGTCGCTTATAGATAAAAATATCTGTCCTGACCATGAGGCATATAACTTTATAGGAAATCCTCCTACCAATAAAAGACTAGATTATATAGGAGCATGGAAGGAAATTGAAAAATATTTTCAATCAAATGATCATTCCATTGTAAGACGATACCCTGTAGTCTGTAGGTGGCGAGAAGATCTTTATTTTACAATTGCATCAATAGTGGATTTTCAAAGAATAATGAATAATAAAGTTATTTTTGAATTGCCGTCAAACCCTTTAGTAGTACCACAAATGTGTTTAAGATTCAATGACGTTGAAAACGTGGGGGTAAGCGGCCGTCATTACACTAGTTTCTGTATGATTGGTCAAACATGTAATGCAGATGCATCTGGAGGATATTGGAAGGATCGTTGCATTGACTTAGACTTTGGATTATTAACTAATGTTTTGGGAATAAAACCTGAAGAGATTACTTTTGTGGAAGATATTTGGATGGGTGCAGGAGCTTTTGGGTGTTCTTTAGAGTATTTTGTACGTGGTCTTGAACTTGGTAATGCTGTTTTTACAGAATTCGAAGGAGATGAAAATAACTATAGAATTATGAAAAATAAGATTATTGATATGGGTGCAGGCTTGGAACGATTCTCATGGATTACTATGGGTACTCCAACCAGTTATGATTGTTCATTTGGATCAGTTATAAAATATTTAGAAAATTTTATTGAAGTTCAAAAGGATGAAAATTTTCTATCAAATTATTTTAAATTAGTATCTAGTAAATTCAACAATATTGAAGATGATTCATCTGATAAAATAAAAAAATTGAAAAAAACTATTGCTCAAGAGATGAGAATACCATTTGAACATCTCGAAAAAATTGTATCTCCATATGAGGCAATTTATACAATAGCAGATCACACTAGGACTTTGTTATTTGCTATTTCTGATGGATCATTACCTTCTAATGTAGGAGGAGGTTATAACCTTAGAATTCTTTTACGTCGAGTTTTATCTATTATTGAAAGATTCAAATGGAATATAAAAATTGAAGATCTAATTGATACACACGTAGAATATCTGAAAAATATGTATCCTGAACTAGAGGAAAATAAGCAAGAGGTTTATACCATTCTTAAACTTGAATCTGAGAGATATGCAAGCACAAGACAACGAATGAATGATATTGCATCGACAATACGTAAGAATAACAAACAACCAACGGTAGATGACCTTATAAGATTGTATGAATCCGATGGTATTACTCCTGACTTTCTTAAAGAAATCAATGTAATAAATGAGATACCTTCGAATTTTTACGTGAAACTATCAGAATTACATAATATTAACCAAAAGTCTCTTTACTCTCCGTCAATAGAAGGATTGGAAGGGTTACCTCCTACTAGATTATTGTATTATGAAGATTCTTCCATCCGAGAATTTTATGCTCAAATCATAAAAATAAAAGAAAATTATGTAATTTTAGATCAAACATCTTTCTATCCAAGAGGAGGAGGGCAAGAACCTGATAAGGGAATGATTGGTGATGTTAAAGTCTTAGAAGTCATAAAACAAGGAGATATTGTCCTTCATAGGGTAGAAAATTTATCATCTCTTTCAGAGGGGCTACGGATTAAATGTAGATTAGATGAGGCAAGACGCGATTCAATAACAAAACATCATACAGCTACTCATATATTAAATTCTTCATCAAGAACTACACTTGGTTCATGGGTGTGGCAAAACTCTGCCTTTAAAGATGTTAATTATGGAAGACTTGACATAACTCACCATTCTGCATTAAATAAAGAAGAAGTTGAAAGAATCGAAAAAACTGCTAACGAAATTGTAATGAAAAACCTTGATGTAAATATAAAAGAATATGAGAGAGGAGAAAGTGAACAAAAATTTTCCTTTCGTATATATCAAGGTGGAGTAGTTCCATCAAATAAAGTACGAATAGTGAAAATAAGTGAATTTGACATTGAAGCATGTGGAGGAACACATGTCAATAGAACAGGTGAATTAGGTTTAATTAAAATTCTCAAATCAGAAAGAATTCAGGATGGTGTTGTTCGATTAGAATTTGTTGCGGGAAAGGCTGCTATAGATTACATTAAAAATCAGGATAGAAATATTTCATTTATTACTCAATCATTAGGTTCTAGTAAAGAAAAACTAACACATTCATTCAAAAAACATTTAGATGAGTCAGAAAAGCTTAAAACAAAGATAAAAATTCTTTTACGAAAAACTTCTCCAATTATAGCCAAATCTACATCCACTAATAGTAAACAAATATCATCAAATGGGGTGAAATTATTTACAACATATGATGATGAATTAGATGAAGAATTCCATATTACAATCGGAGAAAAATCCATTAACCTTGATCCTTTTCTCATATATATTTCACTAATCTCCAAAGGAGAAGGAGAAGGCATACGCGTAATAGTTTTTGTTGGTGAAACTGCAAGAAAATATGGTTTTAATGCAGGAAAAATAGCAAAAGTCTTCTCTATTAGTTTAGGCGGCTCTGGAGGAGGAGATTCAAAGTTTGGTCAAGGAGGAGGTAGATTTAAGAATAGAATTGAAGAGGTGTTAAATTCATCAGAAATATATGTTAATAAAACACTCAAGAGGTGAAAATAATTTGGATAGTAAAGAAATAAATGATAATAGTATTAATTGGAAAGAACTGGAGACAAAATGGAAGTCTAGATGGAAAGAAGAACATCTTTTTGAAGCTGATTATGATAATACTAATAAAAAAAAATATTTCATAACTGTTGCATTTCCCTATCCTAATTCCCCGCAGCATATAGGACATGGGAGAACATATTCACTAGCTGATGTTCATGCTAGATATATGAGAATGAAAGGCTATAATGTATTATTTCCAATGGGATTTCACTATACGGGAACTCCTATCTTAGCTATGTCAAAAAGAGTAATCGCAGAAGATCAAGATTTAATTGGAACTTTTAAAAATTTATATAATGTCCCTGAAAATATCATCAAATCATTTATAGAACCAGAAAATATTGCAAAATTTTTTCATAATGAGATAAAATTAGGAATGCAAGATATGGGTTATTCTATTGATTGGCGACGAGAATTTACAACCATTGATATGTTATATTCAAAATTCATTACTTGGCAGTTTAAAACATTACAAAAAAAAGGGTTAATTGTACAAGGCTCTCATCCTGTTGGATGGTGTCCCTATGATAAAAACCCTGTAAGTCAACATGATACTATTGGAGATGTAGAACCAGAATTTAGTGAATATGTCCTAATAAAGTTTAGGTTAGATGATAATGATATAATACTTCCTACTGCTACTTTAAGACCTGAAACTATATTTGGAGTCACAAATCTTTGGGTAAATCCTGATATTGAATACTTTATAATAGATGTAGATAATAATGCTGAACAATGGATTGTTACTAAAGAGGCGTCAACAAAATTAGAATTTCTTAATCATAGTATAAAAATCAATAGAACCATCAAAGGAAATGAATTAATTGGTAAATTTGCAACAAATATTATTAGTAATGTAAATATTCCTATTCTTCCGGCAAAATTTGTAAAACCTGATACAGGAACTGGAATAGTAATGTCGGTGCCTGGTCATGCTCCATATGATTTTCAAGCCCTTATCGACTTAAAAAAAGAAACAAATTTACTATCATTTAATATTGACTTATCACAAATCAATCCGATAAAAATTATAGAAATTCAAGAAGCTAATGTAAATGACAATAGTTTAATATTATGTGTAGAAGATGCAATATCAAAGTTCAAAATTAACAATCAATCAGATTTAGGTCTGGAAAAAGCAACAAATGAAGTCTATCATCTAGAATATTACCAAGGCAGAATGTTACCTAATACAGGAAAATATGCTGGAATGGATGTTCAATTAGCTAAAGAAGAAATAAAAAATTATTTGCTTGCTACAAAAAACTTAGCTGAAATTTTTTATGAATTCGTTAATAAACCAATTAATTGTAGATGTGGTAATGAATGTTTTGTCAAGTTACTGAATGATCAATGGTTTATTAATTATAAAGATAAAGAATGGAAGCATAAAGTACATAATTATATAGATGAAGTAAGTATTCTTCCTGAGGATCTTAGACAAGAATTTCACAATGTAGTTGACTGGTTAAAGGAAAGAGCTTGTGCAAGGAAATCAGGTCTTGGAACGAAACTTCCATGGGATCATGAATGGATAATAGAAAGCTTATCTGATTCAGTTATTTACATGGCTTATTATATAATCTCAAAGTTCGTTAATGAACAAAAATACTCAATGAAAAAAAGTCTAAATAATATTGATGAATCTTTTTTTGACTATATACTATTAGGTATTGGAAATGTTCATGAGGTAGCAAAAAATTGTAATCTTTCCATATCATTGATACAAGAAATTAGAAATGAATTTATTTATTTTTATCCAGTTGATTCTCGACATTCTGGACGAGATTTGGTCCCGAATCATCTTTCTTTCTTTATTTTTAATCATATTGCTATTTTTGAAAAGAAGTTTTGGCCACACCAGATAGTCGTCAATGGTTCTGTTTTAATGGAAGGAAAAAAGATGTCAAAATCATTAGGAAATATAATACCTTTAAGAACGGCAATACAAGAATATGGAGCAGATACAATTAGA
Source organism: Nitrososphaeraceae archaeon (assembly GCA_025922715.1). Classification (GTDB taxonomy): domain Archaea; phylum Thermoproteota; class Nitrososphaeria; order Nitrososphaerales; family Nitrososphaeraceae; genus TH1177. The sequence continues at coordinate 6,911 of JAICHH010000028.1, read as the reverse complement.
CTAGCAATATTGATTTCATCTGAGCTTCTTCAGGACGCAGATTTTTCCTTTGATACTGCAAGATCTATCAGAATAAAATTATTAGAATTCTACACTCTTTCACAACAGATTTTGACTTCTAATTTTTACAATAAAGTATCAAACCCAAATTTATCATTAGATGAATTACTTTATGTAGATATATCTGAAAACGAATATCCTTTGGAGTTAGAAGATAGATGGTTAATAAGTAAATTACAAAGGCTAATAAATAATGTTACCAGATCTATGGAAACATTACGTATACGAGAAGCTCTTCATAATATCTTGTATGTTTTCGATCAACATATTCATTGGTATAAAAAAAGAATTAATGCTAAAAAACGAAGTAATGATAATATGGTGAATAAGATACTAATTCTTTGTTTTTCTATCAGAATAAAATTATTATCTCCATTTGCTCCATTTATATCTGAAGAAATTTGGAATAGTTTAGGTAATCGATCTTCCGTTGTTTCTTCAAAATGGCCCACTGTTTTCAATGAAAAGATTGATCCATTATCAGAGGAATCAGATGAATTCATAAAAAAATTAACATTAGATATATCTAATATTATTAAAGTAACTAAAAAATTACCACGTACTATATATATATATTGTTCTTCATCTAGTAAACAAAAAATTTATCAGAAAATTCTTAAAATAATTACTTTAACTAATGAAAGAAATTTTGGAAGTATAATGAAAAAATTAATACAAGAGCCTGAATCTTCTTATGCAAAAAAGGATCCATCTTTTGTTAAAAAAACTATAGAAGATATTCTTTCTGAACCTGTTGAATCAAGAAGTAACAGATTAAATTTGAACTCATTGGATGAAATTTCTATAATAAAAGATTCAGAGAATCTAATATCTAAAGAAATCGAATTTGAAAATATTCAAATAATTGTTTACTCAGAAGAAGAAAAGGAAAAATATGATCCAAAATCGAAGTCTAGATTTTCAAGACCTTATAAACCTGCTATCTATTTAGAATAAGATCCTTTCGCTTTACTACTTTTTCTTGAAATATAAATCGATGAAATCATATACAAGCTAAACCCGCATATTGACATTATTAATCCATATAAAGAAAGTGCTCCTCTATCTTGATAGTATCCTATACCGAGAAGTATCGCTCCTAATACCAAAATAGCTATACCTGCCCTTGCAGGACCTGGCATTTCTTTTTTCTTTTTCACTAGTGGTACATGTTTAGTTTTTTCGCAATATATTTTTATTTTTGGACGGTAATATTGTATCAATGAAAATTGCTGTGGTGGGAATTGGGGTTGCAGGAGCATATTTAATGAATCAACTTAGTAATAATCATGATATTCATGTAGTTGGATTTGAAAGAATGAAAGAAGAAGAACATGATGCAGTTTGCGCTTGGGCGACCAGCAAAAATGTTATGGTAGACTATACAAAAAAATGTAGCCTAGATTTTGATAACTATATCTTACATGATGGTAAAAATATGAGCGTAGACCTTGGTGAAAGCAAGCATATTGATATCGGATTAAAAGGTATGGTTAGTTATGATAAATTAAAACTTATTCAAGATATGATAAAAGGAACAGAAATTAAATATGGAAAAGCACCAAAAAAGGAAAATTTAGAAGCTGACTTTGATCTAATTATAGATTCTACTGGTTTTCACAGGAATTATCTCCCTAAACTTGACTACGAAATGTGGGTACCTTGTGTTCAATATAAAGTCAAATATGATAATAATAATGTTCCCTATGATGATTTTTATCTTAAAGGATTTCCTTCTATGTCTGGCTATTTCTGGTATTTTCCATTAGGAAATGGATATGCACATATAGGTGCTGGTGATTTTACAAGAAAAAATCACAATCTTTTTGTTGAAAACTTTCTAAAGAAATACAAATGTGAAATAATTAAAAAAAATGGGAGACCTGTAAGAATTAGTCCACCATCGAAATCCGAACCATTTTACGATGGTAAAAAGTCTATAGGAGTTGGAGAATCGATTGGTACAGTTTATCCATTACTGGGTGAAGGCATAATCCCTTCAACAATTTGCGCTGATCTCTTTATAAATAATTTGAATAATTTTAAAAAATATAGAGAGCAAGTCCTTAAACATTTTAGTATATATCCATTAGTTTTCAAGTTTATTTTGATGAAAATTACAGGTACTTTTAATCTTGTAAAAAACTCTTTTGATTTACTTAGAATATATCATCATATGAAAAATAATCAAGATCGATATGGAATGGAGGTAAAAATCGCTGAATTGATGAAAATCTCTACTCTTTAGCTATCATTTGAAAAATTCCAATATTTTTATCTTTTTCCTTTTGAGTCAAAGTTATAAATGGATTTAAAAAGTTATAAATGGATTTAAATAATTCAATACAGATGAGCAATAAAGCTAATACGAATAAATCAGCAATTGAACAAAGAGTCAATGAGCTTGTTCAGCATTCCAGAACACTAGAACTTTATCTTAATGAAGTATTAGAAAGAGAAGCTACAGTTACAAAATTAATTGAAGAAGCTCGTCTTGCCTCATATGCTCTCCAAAATATTCCTCTAGATAAAGAGAATGAAGCATTAATGCCAATTGGAGTGGGAGTATATTTAAAAACAAATATTCCTTCAATTGATAAATTATTGGTTAATATTGGTGCAGGAGTTACAATAGAAAAAACACATCAAGATACTCTACACTATATAGAGTCAAGAATCAAGGAATTTGAGATTGGCTTAAATCAATTAAGAGAACAGAAAAAACAAATAACTTCTCAACTTGAACAGATCCAACATCAAGTAAATTCTATGTTGCAACAAACTTCATAATATATTTAATAAATGCAAAAAAGAAAACATAATACACTGCGATTTAAATTATTTTTTGTGTATGAGTATATATGTTTGATAAATTAAAAAAAGCTTTTTCAAATATTATTTCTGATATTAGTAAAAAAGAAATTTCTGAAAAAGACCTTGAAAATACTCTATTTGATCTTGAAATTGCATTGCTAGAAAGTGATGTAGCCCAGGAAGTTATAGATGATATCTCCTCTAGTTTGAAAAATAAATTATTGGGTCTCTCTGTTGAAAAAGATAAAACACCAGAAGAATTAATTCAATTCCATGTCCAAAAATCTATTTATGAAATTCTTACTAAATCAGGGACTCTCGATTTAGTTAAGGAAATTAATTCCAAAAAAGAAAATAAAGGGGACCCATTTGTAGTAGTTTTTCTAGGAATTAATGGAACTGGAAAAACCACTACTGTAGCCAAAGTTGCTAATCTTCTACATAAAAATGGGTTGTCTGTTGTATTAGCAGCAAGTGATACTCATAGAGCAGGTGCTATCGAACAATTGGGTGAACATGCTAGAAGATTATCACTGAAAATGATTCATCAAAGATATGGAGCGGATCCATCTGCAGTTGCAAGAGATGCAGTTGAATATGGAAAAAAGCACAGAATAGATGCAATTTTAATTGATACTGCTGGAAGAATGCAAACTGCAAAAAATCTCATGGATGAAATTAGTAAAATTGTTCAGGTTGTTAAACCAGACTTAAAAATTTTTATAGGAGATTCTTTGGCAGGAAATGATGCAATATATCAAGCAAAAGAATTCTTTGCCTATACTAAATTTGATGCGTCAATTTTAACAAAAACAGATGCTGATGCAAAGGGAGGATCTATCATTTCAATTACATATCTCACTTCTAAACCTATTATTTATCTTGGAGTAGGTCAAAACTATGATGATATAATTCCATTTGATCTTAACACTTTCATAGAATCATTGTTTGGTTCTCAAATTTCAGAAGAAATTACAAATAACTATAGTTCTAATATTATAAATGAAAGTCGAAATAATGAAAAGTTACCAGATATCCCACCCAAAAATATCTCTAATAACGAACCTATTCATAATATTGAAGAATTATATCAAAATAAACCTTCTTCTTCCAATTTAGATCCTATTATTAGTAATAACCTACATAATAATGATATTGTAATATCTAAAGTTGAAGTAAAAGAAGAAGAGAAAAAAGTTGATGACGTAAGAAATAATAATATTATTGATTTAGAAAATGAATCACAATTTGGTAAATCTGAAAAGATGACTGAAAAAAAAGAAGATTCTGAAATTCTTCTTGGTAAATCCTATCCATCTAAGAATGATAATGATAGTGTAAAACATTTTGTTACCAAAGAAATAGCAGAAAACAAAGATGAAAAGAAAAAAGGTTTCTTTTCTTCATTATTTGGTAAACGAAAATCCCAAGTAAATAGCGATAAAGTTTCATCAACAACTGATCAAAAAAATAAACAAAATAATCAAGGTAAACCCAATTCAGACAAGAACCAAGACAATACTATAAACAAGAGTGAAATATCCGAGAAAAACAAAAATAAAGACAAAAATGAAGTTAAGTATCTTTCAGACGATGATTTAGATGAACTCCTTAAAGAATAAACATATTCTTAGCTTACAAGACTTGGACCTAAACGAAATTATCTCGATACTGGATTTTGCAACTAATCTTAAAAAAGAAATGAACACAGAAACATCTAGAAAATTACTTGAAGGTAGAACGTTAGGAATGGTTTTTCAAAAACCATCTACACGTACTAGAGTTAGTTTTGAAACAGGTATGTTTCAACTGGGTGGTCATGCTATCTTTCTGGGAACAAATGATTTGCAATTATCAAAAGGAGAATCAATAGAAGATACAGCAAGGACATTGTCATTATATTTGGATTGTTTAATGGCGAGAGTTTATGATCATAGCGATTTAGAAAAATTATCTAAATACTCGTCTATACCTATTATTAATGGATTATCCGATCTTTTTCATCCTTGTCAAATCTTGGCTGATCTTTTAACAATTCGAGAATATAAAAAAAGATTTAATGGATTAAATCTTGCTTGGATAGGAGATGGATTTAATGTATGTAATGATCTTTTAATTGGTTGTGCTAAAACAGGAATAAATATTACTGCAGCCTGTCCTTCAGGATATGAACCCCCAGAATGGATAGTCAAAATATCGAAAAGAGAAGCAGTAAAAACTGGTTCTAGAATTATAGTAACAAATGAGCCTATAAGTGCAGTACAAGACGCAGATATAGTAGTAACTGATACATTTGTCTCTTTAGGGAAAGATGATGAAAAAATAATTCGTGAGGATATATTTATACCTAAATATCAGGTTAATTCTGAACTTATGAAACATGCAAAAGATGATGTAATCTTTATGCATTGTCTTCCTGCAAAACGAGATCAAGAGGTTACTTCTGATGTGATTGATGGAAAATCATCCGTCATTTGGAAAGAAGCTGAAAATAGACTTCATGTTCAGAAAGCGCTATTATATTTGTTGATGAGATAAATGATCTTATGTATGTAGTTGGTCGTTATTATTAGAAGTTGTTCTTTTCTTGGTCTTTAATCTTAAAGTCTATATATAAAAAAATTTAATTTGTTCCTAAAATAAATATAAAAAATGGTGCTGCTACCTATCTACGATCCTTTAGTCTACCTCTTCCAGTCTTTCTAGGAGCAATATTTCCTACTTTTCTTCCTGGAGGTGTAGTCCTACCTACTGATGATTGACGTCCTATATGTTGATGTCTTCCTCCACCGTGTGGATGATATACAGCTGCTTGTGCAATTCCTCTTACATGTGGATATAATTTACCTCTAGATTTCATATAAATTGACTTATTTCCAGCTTTCAAAAAGGGTTTTTCTTTTCTTCCAGCACCTGCAATAGCTCCTATCATTGCACGACATTTTTGATTAATAAGTAAAAATTTTCCTGAAGGTAATTTTACAGTTACACCTTCAGAAGAATGTGAAAAAACTATAGCTGATGATCCAGCAGCTTTAATTAATTTTCCTCCATCTCCTGCATTTTTTTCTATATTACAAATTAAAGTTCCATCAGGAATTGATTCTAATGATAAAATATTTTTTGAAGTTGCAGGAGTACCAACCCCTGTTTTAATTATGCTGCCTACAGAAGTACCTTCTGGTGCTGGAATATAAGATATATTATTATTATCAAATTCTACTTTAGCTAAAGGAGCGTCTCTTCCTCTTTCATGTATTATGTCTACAATTTTTCCTTCATGTTGTTCTTCTAATTTAAAGTTAGGATATCTAGCAGGTAATATCTTTCCTACTGTAATAGCCCTGAACTGCTTTCCTCCTCTTCCTCTTCGACGTACTAGCGTTCGTTTACCCAAAATAATTCTATAGTAATCGTTTCAATTAGGTGATTTTAACTTTTGTGTTTTAAAAAGAAAAAAATCAATATTAATATTAGATTACTATATTGCATATTACAAATTTTTAGCTTGATCATTAATTATACTATTAGATGGGTATGTCTATCTGATTTTTTTATTAATTTAACCAAAGATTATTATGTGATTTTAGAATTGACATATATAATATTGAGCCAGAATAGTATTTCACTAAAAGTACTGGAAGCTTATACTCGTGATGTTGGTAGGGGCATAGCACGAATTGATTATGATACCATGGATTCTTTGGCCGTTTCTACTGGTGATGTTGTTGAAATTAGAGGAAAACGTAGAACCACTGCAAAATGTTTACCTCTTTATCCTTCAGACGAGGGAAAAGGTATTATAAGGATTGATGGTCTTGTTAGAAATAATTCTGGAATTGCAATTGGTGATACAATTTTTATTAGAAAGATCAAAGCAGTTCCTGCTGAAAAAGCAATAGTAGCTCCGCTTGAAGCTATTCCTCCAATAGACGAACGTTATCTTGCTGATGCACTTGAGAGTGTACCTATAATAAAGGGAGATAATGTTATGGTTCCTTATTTTGGAGGACGTCTTACATTTCAGGTTATTGGTG
>JAICHH010000027.1 GCA_025922715.1 Nitrososphaeraceae archaeon | reverse complement strand
TCTTTCATTAATCCAACTTACTTTATTTATACTTTGATCTATATTACCATAAAAATTTCCTGTTTCAATTCTATCAATTAGGATAAAAATACAATTATCGGGATCTGGATCATTTAGTACCTCTTGAGATCTTTTTCCTAGTATTCCTTTTTCTCTCCTTGTGATGAGTCCTAATGGCTTTATATAAGATCCTAAAATTGAAAGGGATTTATTATTAACGAATTGAACTCGTCCCAAAATAATTCGTTTGAATTCTCTTTCAGGTTCTACGGCAAAGACATAATCTCCAGCCTTGATCTTACCAAGTCCAAACATTATTCGAATTTAAAAGTTAAATTATATATTATTTACTATAATATTATCTAATGTAAAAATAATATTAAATATTATAATATATTAGGATGACATTGAAAAAATTAATAAAAAATAAAGAAAATTTTAAATTAAATCTTTAATATATAATTACATTTATTAATCCACGTTTATAACGTATTCCGGATATAACTTGCAAAGGTTTGATGAACTCGATATGAAAATATTGACAGAGCTAACCCGTGATGCTAGTATCTCGGTTCCGCAGTTAAGTAAAAATTTGAATATAAATTCCTCGGTTCTATACAGTCGAATAAAACGTCTTTCCAAAAGGAACTTAATAAAAAAATTTACTATCATGGTTAATGAAAACATGCTTGGTCTCAATATAAAGGCAACAGTAGGGATCAATCGTGATCCAAAAAGGAAGGATCATATTCACAAAGAACTACTCAATATTGCTGAAGTCAGGTCATTATCAGAGGTAACAGGTAGGTTTGATATGATTGTAAATGTCAATGCTAGTACATTAGAAGAATTGCATAATATTGTAATTGAGAGAATTGGTAAGATTGAAGGAATCCAAAATACTGAAACGTTCGTTGAAATGCAAAGAACTGAAAAAGATCCAGATTATTCTGATCAAGTATACTAATTTGACTTATATTTTGTAAATTTTTAAAAATTTTATTTTATAGTTAAATTCAAATAGTGTGTATAGTAATAAAAAATAATATTATGAAAATTCTAAATATAATTCCTTATTTAAGAAGGAGACTTCTTGATATGTATCAAACTCTACTACTAGCTAAAAAAACATCTAAAGATGATTATTCAACTCATATGAGATTTGTATTACTGGGTATGGGAGTAGTAGGAGCGATGGGATTTACCATTAAGTTAATTGGTGAGTTCCTAACTTCTTAACCACTAAAATAATTTAAAAATTTTTATAATAGAATAAACTTATCTTTTACAAATATTTTCTTGAAGGTCCATTCTTTTGAATTTAATATGTATGTATTTTGGATACTGACATAATAAGCAAATTACTCATCTAATCCAAAAGATTGTGAGAAATTTTGTATTGTATATTCAGCACGACAAGTTGTAGTTTCACCGTTTGGGCTAGACGGTAAATTGTTAAAAATTGGTCAAAAAAGATAATATAAGATAAACATATGTAGTTTGTGATACTAGAAGTGTATATTAAAAATTGGTTCTCATCCCAATTTTTACGATGCTGATATTTGCCAATTGTTCTTCTAATCTTTGTCTTACCGTTTTAGTGATATTAAGATGATGAAAACATAATAGCGGGCCCGGAGGGCTTCGATCCCTCGACTTCCGGCTTTCCTCTCAAAGTGAATAGAAGGCAGGCGCTCTGTCCATGCTGAGCTACGAGCCCTTCACAACAGAAAAAAGCTTTAGCAAATTTAAAGATTATTACTTAAATGTTACAAAATATTTTATTCAAGAGATACTGTTTATTTGACGTATATTATTCTGAATAAATATATACAATTATTATAAAGAATTCTTTATTACTATGCAGGAAAAAAAAGAATTATTCCTTACTATAGAAGAAAAGGAAATTTATCCTAATGAAGAAATCCATGGCAGAATTGAATTGAATTATAATGGAAGATTTGATACTATAGTAATAAATTCACATATTGAAAATTCAAGTGATATTTGTAATTATATCGAATTAAACGGAAAAAAAATTAATCATCCATATTCACGTCTTTCTATCTACAAAAAAGACTTGGAGGAAAAAAGGATAATTAATTTTATTGCAATTACACAACATATACCAAAAAACGACTTTTCTAAAGTTAAATTTAGAACTTCTATCATCCAGGAACATAAAGAAGTGGCAAATGATATTTTGATTCTGAAAATAAAAAAAGATGTTATGAATAATCTTTAACTATTGTGACAGTACCAGTCATCCAAGGATGTGGTTCACAATGATAGGGATATTCTCCATCTTCTGTAAATACAAATTCAAAGGTGCCTCCAGCTGGAACTAGTCCTATCGTCTCCATTGAGTCAAACTTTCCAGACAAAGGATCTTCATAATCATTATCTGTCGTTACCGTATGAGGAGTCGCATCTAGATTTTCCCAAATTACTTTATTATCAATACCTAAGGTTGCTCTGCCCAGGGAGGGATCATAGAATTGAGGATTAGTTGGAAGACTAGCACCTTCTACTATGTTTACCGTCAAGGACTGGGGTGGATTTGCTACTTCTTCTCGAACAGTAGGCTTGAGATTTAATTCTTTAAGAAAGATAAACTGATAAAATGCAAAACTAATAGCTATCGCTATGATAAAAAATATTATAGTCAACCCGCCGATACTACTGAACTGTTGTGATCTTTCCATATTTATATAAAATACTGCATTGTTTCGTTATTTTAATTTTTGATTTTCTTATTATTACTAATCTCTATTCCACATTTTTTCGAAGGAGTTCTTATTTTTGCGGGCGACCTTGAAAACCTTATTCAAGATTCCATTGCTCTTTATTTGACTTGAGGAGTTGTCAGAGACTTCTAATCCAGGTTTACCACTATCAGATTCTACTAAAGCTCTTTTTTTATCTTGTAAAGACTTAATCCTATCAGTCTGGGGTATAGAAGGAGGAGGAGGATTATTAGCAATTGATCGTCCATGTCTATAGATATGAAACATGCCTGCAAAAACTAGCATAATAATACCAATAATGAACAACGATATGTTTTTCATACCATTAAGTAGAGCATAATAGGCTGCAATATTCAAGTAGATTTGAAATCCTACTAATGCTATAAGTACAAAATATATCCATTTTTCTGGGAGACTTATAACACTTTCCTTCTTTTTAGGCTGACGTTTTGCATTAGCTTCTGCATTTTTAGCCAATTTTATCATAAGATATGTAAATCCAAATGATAAGGGTACTAATAGGATCATTACACTATAAAGAAAAATTGGATCGATTACCAATCTGTCTAATAGGGATTTTGTTCTATCAGGATCTATGTAGAAACCCCAGTACGTAGTCACTATAATTTGAGCAATACTTGTAATTCCTATTGCGGTTATAAGTGGCCTATCCTTCCAGGAAAATTTTTTATATTTGTCTATGAACGGAATGATAAGTAAGGTAAAAATGAAAAGCCCCGGCCAAGCAACACCAGTAACAAATTTATCATACTGAGATCTGAGGAAAGCATACAAACCCGTAAGATACCATTCTGGTACAGTAATTCCAGGAGGTACATTGGGATCGAACTTTAAACCCATATCAACCGGAAAGACTCCTCCAGTAATCATTATTGCCCCTGTGATAGCCATAACCATTGGAACATCAAAAACGAGAAAACGAGGAAAATGAACAGTCATCAAACCTATTAATGCAATTGGAAGTAAAAATACATGAAATGCATAAAAGCGTAATACAAAGTCATGAAACCCCGACCCAAAGAATGCATCTCTCATATCAGGTCCTATAATAGGTATAGAATTAGTAAGCGAAGCAGCTATAGATATAGCCAATTCTGCTCTTTCACTAAAAATAATATCATACCCTGTAAAGGCTTCTAAAATCGTAAGTACCCCTATAAGGATTCCAGTAACCCATAGAATTTCATTTCTAATTTTATACCTACCACTAAAATACTGATAATACATATGAAGAATTGCCATCATAACCATAGCATTAGAGGCATGATAGTGAATGTTTCTGAGATGGAAACCATAGGGTATAGTATCATTAATATTTTCAACGCTATCCCAAGCTCTGTCAAGAATTGGTTCATACCATAACATAAGAAGTGCACCAGATATACCAAGGATTATGAAGAGGACAAAAGTAAGCATTCCTAAAAAGCCTAGAGGACTAACAAACCGAGTAGGAAAGGTAAACTTTAGGCCCATAAAAATTGTTCTATCAACTCCGGCATAGATCCACCGGAAGAGTCGAACTAGACTGTTTTCTCTATGCAGCGAAGCGACCATACCCTACTATCCCATTTCCGTTTACATTCCAATTAGGAGGTAATATCCATAAATAACCATCTTTATCTACTTCCAAATCCAGCTTTGGAAGAACGTTTGAAGGTGGCGATTGAAGGGCTGCAGGTCCTGCATAGGCCTCTCCTGTAACAGGGTCATACAAACTTCCATGACATGGACACTCACCCCTTTTTCTTCCTTCACCAGGCCAATATTTCCATAGACACCAAAGATGTAAACAAACCATGCTAAAGACACGAAAGGCTGAAGCATCATTCTTATCTCCCCCCAATTCCACTGGAAGGCGTATAAATTGCCAAGTTCTAAATGCTTCTTTATTGAGAACAGGATCATCAGAGATTGGATATATAATAGCTTCTGAATGATTAACCTTAAAGGTTTTTACATTCGCTTGAGAACCATCAGGTAGCTCAACTTTAGATTTTTCAGTCGTTGAACCACTTGGATTAGGCAAAAATTTTCCCCAGTCCACAAAGGGTGTAAATGTCAACACAGTACCAGCTGCTGCCAATAACTTTAAAAAATCTCTACGAGAAATTCTATCATCTCCCCTTGATTGGGGCTGTCCAGACATTACAATAACAGATGGAAAAATATATTATAAATCTTTGTCCTATGTATCTATTTTATGCTCTAATGAATAACCAATACAAATTCTAGTTAGCTTTTTAACATTCTGACTCTAAGAATTCCATTTCTATATGATACATCCTGAATTAGAGATATGTGCATTTCTTCCCTAAGAGGAATAGACACAATCGGATTCAGAGATCCCTCCGAAAAAACTTGTAAACTATGTGTGCTTTCTTCATATATAGCTCGTAAATTTTGGATATTTCTCAAACCTTTAAGTTCTACTAAAATTTCGTAATATTTATCACCCTCAATAATATCTGGTTGAGAGATTGAATGTCTAGTATTATCCTGATATAATCGTCTAGAATAAGGCTTTGATTTGTTTAAATAATTAGGCCCCGGCCCAATTTGTCCTTGAAAAATCGAAGGAAAAAAAGACTTTGTTAGATAGCTAACACCAGCGCCGACGACAAAACCTCCGATATGAGCTAAATATGCTACTCCACCTTCAGGATTGAGAATACTGAATACGACTTGAAGAATAAACCAGAGAGGTATGTAAGCAAGAGCCGGGATTCGAACTGTTGTAATAAAAAAAGCCATTATAATTGTAAATATTTTCGCCCTAGGAAAAAGTATTAAATACGCCCCTAAAACTCCTGATATTGCTCCTGAGGCACCCACTGCAGGAATTTCACCGCCGCCGACTGAAACTGCATAAAAACTATGAATTATTCCGGCGGCTATCCCCCATAACAAATACAATATAAGATACTTGAAGTGTCCAAATCTATCTTCAATATTGTCACCAAAAATATATAGAAAAACCATATTTCCTATTATATGAGCAACTCCCCCGTGGAGAAACATTGAAGTAACTAAAGAAAAAAAATCACCCTGAAAGACAAGATCTGGAACAGTACCATAAGTAAAAAAGATTTCATTTACTATTAACTCATTGCTAAAAAAATTTGTTCTTATTACCTCCCAGATAAATATTATAACATTTAAAACTATAAGTGAGTAGTTTACATAAGGTCGTCCATGAAGACGAGGAGTATCATCATGAATAGGAAACATTTACTATAATAGATCCAACCGAGGTCTGCTATACTTGAAAAGGATTACTACTTGGTAAAAAGTCATCTTTCTTTCCATGAGCCTTTTTATTATGTCGTGAAAGATGCTCTTGGTCTTGGAAAACAATATTGCAATATTTACATTTCATCCTACCATTTTCTTTATCTTTTTTTCTTTTTAAAATATCAGAAAATCCCATAATATAGTTCAATATACTACGTTCTTTTTAAATGATATCAATTACACAAATCACTTCAGATATATCCTATTAATAAAAACTTTTACTCCATTACAATCATTGTAAGCGTAGATTTAACTCCTGGTAATTTTCTTAACTTCCATGTAATAATTTCTTTAACCTTATCCATTGTATCTGATTCTACTTTTGCAATAATATCATAGACACCATAGACTTGAAAAACTTCTTTAACTCCTTCTAAATTCCTCAGTTCTTTTACTATGGAATCTTCACTTCCCAACTCAGTATTTAAAAGTACAAAAGCGCCAGGCATGACATTTTATAATAAAATGATATATAAAAACATGCTGAATAAAAAAGTAAAGGGGGTCTTTAAGTTTCATTCAATTTTTTATCATCAAAAGGACCAGCCATGTCCCATTGATAATCAAAAAAGTCCTTACACCAGTCATGAAAATTTTGATCCTTACTATAGAACATAATATTCAAATCTGGTTCACCTTTCAGATTTGGAAAGAGAAGACAAGCTTCTTGCTCATTGAATATTGTCATTATAGTAACCTTATTAATCATCTTTCTTTCTACTCTACCTTTAGAAATTTGATTCATCCAGCCTATTTTTTGTAATAGTTCTCCTCTTCCTTTAGGAATAATTGTATCTTTTGAAAAAATGTATGAAAATTTAATACCGGTCTCGATTTTATTACTTATTGTTTCAATTAAATCTAATGGCACTTGTGACATGATTTCTTTAATATAGACTTTAGAGTTCCAGTAAAGTGTCTTCCAGCGTTGTAAATTTGCCATTACGCCTAATACAATTTCACTATTTTGTAAAGAACCAATTCTTTGAATGAATTTTAATGGCAATTCTTCTATTGAATGTTCAATAAAATATTGTTTGTTTTGTAAAAGAAATTCATATCCAGGAATTAAAAAAACAATAGATTTACCATAAGAAGTTAATCCTAAATCACCTTCTCCATCTTTAAAAACCAATCCGGACTCTACTAATCTGATTATGTTTCTATGTGCTTCTTGCATAGTCGCATCCAATTCGGTTGATAACTGAGATAATCTATACTTATGTTTAGAGAGCTTTAATAACATAGAAAGCCTCAAATCTCCAGCCAATTCAAAGAATAAAGATTCGGTTTTTTCGGAAGGGTTATTATGCATTTTATTATATTATAGTTCTCATCAAAGATTTAAACTTGAATAATTTAAGATTGAAATGAGTACAATAAAAAGTTATTGTTTAACACAAAATTAAAACCTTTATGGATATATTCGTCTAAGAGTTCTTGGAAAAGGCAAGGTATCTTTTATGTCAGTAATATTTAGAATCCATCTCATTAATCTTTCTATTCCCAATCCAAAGCCACCGTGCGGTACTGAACCATATCTTCGTAAATCTAGATACCAATCATAATTACTTTTTTGTAAACCTTCCAAGACCATTCTCTTTTCCAACTTTTGGAGATCATCTTCTCTTAAACCTCCCGATGTGATTTCACCAAAACCATTGGGAGCAAGTAAATCTGCTGCAATTCCTAATCCTTCTTTTGAGATTTCTTCTTTAACATAAAATGGTTTTATCTTCAATGGATATCCAATAACAAATAATGGTTTAGATGAATTTAGGGTCAGGATTCGTTCTGAGTCGATAGTAAGGTCATCCCCATATTCAATTTTTCTAGATGAATCTTTATCTACTATTATCAGTTCTTCATTTCGTAGTTTGTCTATTGCCTTTTCATAAGTGATTCTATCAAACGGAGGCGAAATTTTCTCCAATTCTGATATATTCCTTTTCAAAAATTCAAATTCTTGTTTATTGCTTTTCACAATATTTTGGATAACATATGATATTAATTCTTCTTGAAATTTTATAAGATCCTCTAAACTTACCCATGGGGCCTCAGCTTCTAAATGAAGGAATTCCGTTAAGTGTCTAACTGTTCTAGATTTCTCAGCACGGAACGAAGGAGTAATAGACCAAACCCGTCCAAGAGAAAAGATCATAGCTTCTAAATATAATTGTACACTTTGGGAAAGATAGGCATCTTCATCAAAATATTTTATCTTGAATAAGGTAGAACCTCCCTCGACTGATCCCTTTACTATTATTGGAGCGGTTACTTCAATCCAATCATTATCGATAAACCACTTTCTTGAAAAGTAGAGAACAGAAGAACGAATTTTAGAAACCATAATCATCCGTCGAGTGCGTATAGCAAGATGTCGTTTATCTAAAAGAAGATCAAGGCTTTGATATTCTCCTATTGGATAATCATTTTTAGAAATGCTAAAAATACTAATTTCATCAGCTTTTATTTCATAACCTCCTTCTGGTGCACGTGTATCTTTTTGAAGAATACCAAAAATTTCAACCGACGACTCTATAGTTAAATTATTTGTTTTTGAGGAATCAATAATACATTGCATAATGCCTCCTCGGTCATCTCGTATTAATAAAAACGTATTTTCTTTTTGCTTTCTGATTCTATGAATCCACCCTTTAATAGAAACGTATTTGCCAATATAGTCATCATGTTTAAGTTCTGCAGATCTAATATTCAATATAAGTGAGTCGTTTTAATATTTTAAATTCATTATGTTTTATTTAGATGTAGTTGAAGAAGGCTTAATTTGTATAATCTTATTGTCAAGTAATTATCATTCTAAATAATAAGATAATAATAACAATAGTTAATTTTTTAACTTTTAATGGATATTGAAGATCACTTAAAAAAATGCACTTTGAATCATGGACGGACTATAAAGATTGGCTTTAAAACTGAAAACTAAATTTCTTTCAAGAATATTATTTGTGTATAATTCTATTTTGACACAGATCGGATAGTCTAAGAGTCTCGCTAACTTAAATTTAATGAAGTTTAACTGGAACATAGAATAAGGAGAGGAAAGGTTACTCTGGTAATGAATCACAAATCATTTTGTCTTTCTCGTTTTTAACAAATAGAAAGCGATTATCTTTAAATATAAAAGTCAACTCATTTCCTTGTACCTCAATATCCAATAACTCTTGTCCTTTTATACCGTCAAATTTTGCCATACTCATTAATTATTGGTTAACATTTTTAAAAATTACTATTATTCAGATAAAATCTTAAACGAATTTAAACCATATTATGAATGGATCAGCTGTATTTTTTCCTCGTTAGACTTTCCTATTAGTTTTGTTGGTTCAGTAAAGTTATGTTTCCCCCAAGAAATGGTTACATTCGCATAAAGTGTAGATACTTTATCAGTAATTGCGGAAGTTTTTAATTCAACAACTTTATCTATGTCAAATAATAAAGACTTCGCTTCCTCTTCTGATTCAGGATAAAAAGGGGTATCATCTTTAACGATAAAAATCCATATCCTATGGTGAATTTTTGGATTCCTTGTCCAAAAAAAAACTGCCTTCCTTACAAATTTTACTGAGTATATAACTTGACTTTTTGATTTAAAGTCCACATTTATTGATATTCGAAATATGTTATCAAATTTATTATATGCTTTTTCCCATAAGGATTGTTTAAATAATTCCCTAATTTTACCATTTATTTTTAAACTTAAATTAAACGATACCAGTTCCTTTGAATTAGTTTTAGTAGTTATATTGGTTAGAACAATATTATCTAATGAATTTATTTTTTCAGTCACTGATTGTTTACCATGTGGTATGATTTATATCCTAAATATGTACTTGACTATTTAATGCAAGCGGAAATTACAAATTATTCTAGGAATGAGATAGAACTCAAATTAAAAGATGAAGATATCTCTATTATGTACATTATCCAACATCATATTTTAAAGCAAAAAGACATAGAGTTTGCCGGCATCGTAATGAAACATCCATTGATCAAAGAATATCTGATGAGAATAAATAGCAAAGCAAATCCAATGGATATTCTAGAAAAGGCACTCAAATCTGCGGATGAGTTTTTAAAAGATCTTTCAAATTTAATTGAATCGTCCCAAAATAAGGTGGTCTAAATTGAAATTCTGTCCAAATTGTGAAACACGAATGCGATTAAAATTTGAAGAAAATCAAGTGGCTTGTCCTAAATGTGGATTTACTCGTTCTGACCAAAAAACTGCTGTTACAGTTAATGTTGGTAACATAACAACACAAGAACAAAGTGCTTTAAGAATATTGGACGGTGAAAATACAACACAGGCTCTTCCTACAATCAATATAGATTGTCCTAAATGCAATAATAATTTGGCAGTATGGTGGATGCTTCAAACAAGGTCCGCTGACGAAGCAACTACCCAATTTTACCGTTGCACGAAATGTAGCCACACATGGAGAAACTATTCTTAATAGATTGTAAATTTACCCTTTAAGTTTTGATATTTTAATAGTAAGATTTAAAATTGTCTAACGTTAGCCAAAACATTGTATTAATTTGACTTTTCTAGCTAAGACAAAAACTCCTGATGAGTGGAAAGCCATTACATCTGCAATATCTACCCTTGTAGATGAAGCAACTTTTGAAGCCTCAGTAGAAGGGATATCCTTTCGAGGAATGGATCCTTCACATGTAGCATTAATTGATATTTATTGGCCTCATGCTTCATTTGAAAAATATGAATGTAATTCATTGGTTAAGTTTGGTGTGAGAATCGATGAATTTTCAAAATTAATTAAGAGATCCGAAAAAAAAGATTCAATAGAATTATCTATAAACAAAGAAAGTATGTTGATTCTGAAAATACAAAATGGATATAAAAAAGAATACAAAATGAGATTAATAGAAAGCTCATCTAGTTCTACTCCTCTACCTAAATTAAATTTCAATTCAAAAATAATCTTAACAGCTTCTGCATTTGATAAAATATTATCAGATATTCAAGTTCTATCAGAATACATCACAATTGATTGCAAATCAGAGAATATAAGATTTTTGGGCAGAGGTGACTCAGGTGAAGCCGATATATTTTTAGAACCAAAAAGTGAAGGGTTAGAGGAGTTAACATCAAGTGAAGACAGTCTAGGAACATATAGTATTGATTATTTAATCAAGATCACTAAGGCAATAAGTGGAGTTGGAGGGTCGGTAATTGCTGAATATTCTAGTAAAATGCCTCTAAGATTAGAATTTACTGTTGCAAATCTTGGAAGAATTCACTTTTACCTAGCTCCACGTATCCAAGATTAATAATATTAATAATTTGTTTTTTTTTAGTTTTATACGGCTATTAGCGAAGCATTAATCTAGGAAAACAGAGTATTCTTGAGTTATATGCGTATTGTTATGAAATTCGGAGGATCTTTATTGGATAACGAAAAAAAGCTTCTCAATGTAATAAATATAATAAATACATATTATTCTTTAGAGTATGAAATTGTAGTTGTAGTTTCGGCTCTATATGGAATTACAGATAAAATATCAGCATTATGTGATGAAATTAAACAAATTAATAGAAATTCACTAAATTTATTTCTTAAAAATATGGAAAATGTTCACATTAATCTAGTTGAGAAAGTCATACATGATAAGAAAGATAAGCATACACTATTACATTTGCTTAAGGATTTATTAAATGAATTCAGAGATGTTTTACTGGGCATTTCTATTTTAGGAGATGTCACTCCAAAATCTAGGGATTATCTTTTTTCTTTTGGAGAACGATTATCAACTCCAATAGTTTCTTTTGCTTTAAAATCCATTGGCATAAATTCAATATTTTTGAATGGAAAGGAAGTAGGGATCTTAACTGACTCTAACTATGGTGATGCTAAGCCATTAATGAATACAACTAAACTTAGAGTCCATCATAAAATTGAGCCATTATTAAAACAAAATATAATTCCTGTTGTTACCGGTTTCATAGGTTGCGATCAGAATGGTGATACAACTACGATTGGAAGAGGTGGCTCTGACTACTCAGCAACTATAATTGCTGCAAGTATAAATGCCAATGAAGTTTGGTTATGGGGAGATGTGAATGGATTGATGACAGCAGACACAAAAATTGTTAAAAACGCTCTAGTTCTGGAAGAGGTTTCATTTTCAGAAGCGTTAGAATTATCCATGTTTGGTTCAAAGTATATGCATCCACGTGCACTGGAGCCTGTCATGGATTCGAAAATTTCAGTCAGAATAAGAAACGCAAATAATATTGATCACCCAGGTACATTAATTACTCAAATGCCGACTCTGACCTATAATAAAACTGTAAAATCAATAACTGTGATTAGAAACACAGCCCTTATAGATGTAAGTGGAGGAGGATTAATAGGTTCTCCTGGGACGGCCGCAAAAATTTTTGATGCTTTAGCAAAGCATCAAGTGAATATTATGATGATTTCTCAAACTCCTTCGGAATCCAGTATTACCATTGTAGTAAAAAAAGAAGATGTTGATAAAGCTATTAGGACGCTAGAGTTAAATTTCTTGGGAAAATTAATTAAGAGAATAGATGTTAGCGAAAATGTTGCTGTTATTGCAGTAGTTGGATCCGGAATGAGAGGAATTAAAGGAGTAGCAGCTAAAACCTTTGGAGCAGTGGCTAAAAGAGATATAAATGTCATAATGATAACACAAGGGTCTTCAGAACTTAATCTTGCATTTGTCATTGATGACAAAAATTGTGAGGAAGCAGTTAATGTGCTTCATCAGGAATTTATAAATGTTAAATGATTTATCAGCAAAAAGATAAATTTTGTCTTTAATAGTATATACAAGTTGTCAAAAGGAAAATTGTATGTAGTAGGTGTTGGGCCCGGTAACCATGATCATATGACATTTAGAGCAAAACATGTAATTGAAGAGAGTGAAATCATAGTAGGATATGACACATATGTTTCTCTGGTAGAGGATCTAATTGAAGGAAAGGAAATATATCGATATGCAATGACACAAGAAGTAGACAGAGCTAATCAAGCAATAGAATTTGCTGAAGATGGAAAAATAGTGTCTCTAGTTTCTTCTGGTGATCCAGGCATTTATGGAATGATTGGTTTAATTTATGAAATTTTAGCAGAGAAAGGATGGAATAAAGAAACTGGAATGTATGTTGAATGTGTACCTGGGGTTTCTTCATTAAATTCCTGTGGAGCTTTAGTCGGTTCTCCATTAATGACTGATTTTGCAGTAGTCAGTATGAGTGATCTATTGGTACCTTGGGAAATGATAGTAAAAAGAGTAGAAGCAGCGGCACTGGGGGATTATGTTACTGTAATCTATAATCCCGCAAGCAAAAAAAGAATTCATCAACTAAAGGATACAAGAGATATACTTTTAAAATATAGGACACCAGATACTCCTGTTGCAATAATAAAAGGAGCTTATCGCGATAGTCAGGAAATAGTTTTAACAAATTTAGGTGATATGTTAAATCATAGTGAAATTATTGGAATGATAACTACTATAATAATAGGAAACTCATCTACATATAACTATAATAATATGATGATCAATCCAAGAGGATATAAATCGAAATACCAATTAATAAAAGAGTAGTAAAGAATAAGGATAAGCTTGTCTCCTTACGTAATTAACTTCTTAGCACTTTTACAATTTTACAATAAAGGTTCATTGTTCTTAAAATGATTTCTGATGGGCGCTATTAGTTTGCACAGATATGATGTAGTAGATTGTTTGATGTCTTGAGGATGAATTTTTTGTTTAGCATAGTCTTCTTTTAACTCTGAATAATTACTATAAGAGATAGTTCCTCCATATTTTGAAGGACGTTCAATTATAAATTCTTTGAAACTATGAAATATAATATATCTTATAATTTCAAGGATGGGATTATTCTCTGAGACACCTACAGGACAAAATGATTTCTTAATTTTCGTTTCTATTGTTTTGTTATCATCGTGAATAAAGATTCCACTCATTGGTTTACTTTTGCTCATTTTGCTGGAAATCCTTAAATCTTCTGAACTATCCTCTGTTAATCCTAACTTAACAGGTTCAGCGAGCCCAGGAAGTAAATGGTGATGTAAACTGACTGGAACTTTCCATTTCAATTTTGGGAAAACTTCTCTCATAAGCATATGAATTTTTCTTTGATCTGTACCTGAATGTACAAGATCTAAATTTAGAGCATGGATGTCTGTTGACTGCATAGCAGGATATAGAAATTGAGAAAAGTCGAGGTTTTCGTTTGTATTTCTGCCCATAATTGTCAAGGATCTCATAGTTCTTGCTAAAGTAATATGTTTGCAAAATTGCATAAAATTTTTCCAATATTCTTCATATTCATAATAAAGTTGACTTCCAAGAATAATATTTACGCCAGGACAAAAAAATTTGAAAGCTTCAGAATAATATTTAGATATTTCATTTATTTTATTCCAATTTCCCTCTAATTTATTATTTATAAAAGTATGCCAATCAGCCAAAAAAACAGTCGTATTGAAATTCGCTTTTATTAAATCATTTATTTTAAAGCCTGGTAGAATAAGACTGCCAAGGTGGAGTTTACCTGAAATTTCTAAACCGATGTAATGTTTAGGTTTTGACATAGTCTGTAAAAGATTCTTTAATTCATTTAGTGTAACAATTTCTTCCGTTGGTTCAGAAGTTATGAGTGATAGCTTTGACTCTAAATCCATATAAACTTCGATATATCAACAGTAATTAAATTTTACACGTTTGATAAGTAATTAATATAGAATAATATTAAATCGTTGAATACCTAATTTAATAAGTGTTATTGAAATGAGATTATTATTAAAGGTAAGCAGCTCAGTTCTATTTTGAGACACACTTTTCCTTATTGCAGCTGCTTAGAAAATAAATCTCTCATTTATTTGATATCAAAATGGAAACTTAAATGTATTGATATTATGTTAAGGTATAATTTCATTTCTGTTTATTATTATATATATATTTTTTTATGTTGTTTATTATTTTAAATTTTACTGATTACAAAATCATTGGTGAACTTCAACCTTTAACGACAGTAGTTGAAAGATCTCAAACAATAGTGGAAACGCAAAATTTAGAAATCTAGTCATACATAAAAATAGGAGAAAATGCAAAATATATTTATAAAATAAGTATCAAAATAACATTAGAAATATTAAAACTTACTTATCTCGAGTTATAAGGAGTATCGCAACGGTAATTTAGGGTGTT
>JAICHH010000026.1 GCA_025922715.1 Nitrososphaeraceae archaeon | reverse complement strand
TACCTTTTATTGAAATAAACTTTTTTTAGTTTCCAATTAAATATTATTAACCTTGAATAAATAATAAGACATTAAAGACTTACTGACATACACATAATATATTAATGATTAATTTATTATAATCCTTTTTTTGCTATTTCTAACAGGATAGTGAAAATTATAATCGACAAAATAAAAGTTGTGTTGAAAGTAACAGTAGATTGATTAGTTGGAATCTCAAACATCTCCATCTTTGAAAACTTTATAAATTTTGCCATTCTTTGTATTTGCTGCCAAGACATAAACATCTCCATCGATAGGATCTATCTTGATATCAGTAATTATGTCAAAACCAGTTCCAAAAATTGCAGAATTTAATTCATCAGGTTTATTTACCACTTTATCAGACAAAGATCCTTCTAATTGTAACCCTGTTCTAGTTTGATTAAGGTCAAAATGCAGGAGGGTTCCATTTTTTACGCCACCTACTAACACATCATCCATATATCCTTGTCCTAACGTTGAAGAATGAATAAATGCAATGGTTGTTGGGGCTATCGTGTCATTAAATGTTAATACAGGATCATAATATTTACCATTACCATTGAAAGTCACTAATTTACTTTTATCAAACTCCTTATCAGAAAATTCAGTATACATAGAAGATAATCCTAATACCTGTCTCCATCCACTATTAAATCCAGGCTTAATGATATTAATTTCGTCACCATAATGTGATCCATTTTCCGTATCCCATAAAAATCCTGTAACATTATCAAAACCAATACCAAAACTATTTCTTACACCATATCCATAATATTTGTCTAAAAGTCCTCCCGATCCTAATGTAAATCCATCCTTAACAGTTTCTCCATCAGGTGTTATGCGTAGAACTCCTCCTCTACCATCAGGTAGAGTTGTCCCCTGTAGATTTGAAGCAATTGTATCACCAGTTGGATCTTTTAATCTGTTTAAGTCCCCCATAACAATATATAAATTGTTATCTGGACCAATTTTCATAACTCCTCCATTATGTGATGGGCCTGGTAAATAAGGTAAATCAAGGAGCAGGATAGGATTGATTAGAGAGCCATTCACAAAATCAAATCGATATACACGATTTCCTAAAATTTCTCCATCATCTTCGTTCTCAGTTTCAGTTACAAAAAGAAAAACAAATTTGTCATTGGGACCATAATTACTAGCATGTTTAGTTTTAGACATATCTAATACAGCTATACCTAATAAACCTCTTTCACTCTTTGTTGCTACATTTAAATCTAAAAGATCAGCAACGACCTCTCCATTAGTTACACGTTTCACTTTTCCCGTATTTTTTTCGATGACTAGAAGATCATCATTTCCTATAAACTCCATTCCAGAAGGAAACTTCAATTTATCAACAATTAATTCTGTTTTCAAGTCGGTATCTCTTAGTATGGGGATAGAAGGCTCTTTTTTTGATTTTTTTGATGATTGAGCATCTATTTCACCAATATTATCTATATAAATGAAACTAGCACACATTACAACAATAATAATTATTATAAGACTGATCGTTTTAGAGTAATGAATATTATACATGCATTAAGTCATTGGAATACATCATATTTGAATCTATACCAATAAAAAATTATTAAAGAAACTATCGATTAATTATTATCAAACACTAAAAGTAATACTTTTTATTTATCTCGCCTCTTTTAATTTATCTTTATATTTCTAACAATGGACAAATATATATTATTTTGATAGCTTAGTAGTTTGCTCTTATGTCAAGTTGTTTCAATATAGGAGATTGTTTCAAATTTGTATATGGATAAATATTAGTTTTGTATTTTGGTAAAGGATTATCTGGTTTAATAGTTTCTACTAGATGAGTCTGATTGAATAAGTTTTTATGGAAAGTACCTCTCTTGCTCTCTTCTTTGATTATCTTTTTATAACCTGAATCATCGATTACTATGAAATATGGAGTATCTAAAGGTTTTGTAGAATAGTAACTTCTATCTTGATAAGAAAGATCAAAAACATGTCTAGGCATCCATATGTAAAGAGGATTTCCTATCATAGTCACAGTATCATTTCTTTGTTGTAAATGTTGTATCAATATAGCATGTGCTTTAATTATTACAGAATTAGAATCAATTGTAATTAATGAAAAAGTCGAAATTAATCCAACAATAGCAATAACTGATATCACGGCATATGGAATAGTATTTCTAATTTTAGAGATAGGTATTAGGTTTGATAAATCTACAATTAACCGTGCTCCAGCAATAGAAAAAACTGGAAATAAAGGAACTACGTGAAATGAAGATACAAAGTCAATCCAATATAAGAACAAAAGAAACGGTATACTAAATAACAATATGAAGACATCTCTTCTGATTGCAGCATAAAGAATCCCGGCCATGCCTAATGGAAATGTTATGGGATCATTTTGAAGGAAAGTAGCCAGAGAATTAATTAGAGGTTTACTCTCTCTTTGAGTTTGATGTAATACATCTTCTATCCAGGTGTCAAAATCCCCGATAGAATAAGCGTGCGCAGGCCATACCATAGGTATTAAAATAACTGGTAAAAGCCAAAGTCCAATACTTTTTAATTTATTGTTACCACTAGTAGTCATTACAATATACCCAACTAAAGGCATCATAACAAAAATTGGAATCTTTGTAAATATCGCTAGACCAAGAAATATACCAGATAATAAAATTAAAGATATATTTCGTAGTCCTAGCTTATTATTTTGTTCTTGATCTGAGTTACTTTTTATATAAAGGGCTAATAGTATAGAAGTCAGTAGCAGAGGAAGTTGTATAGACTCTAAAAATATTCTTCTTAATAACCATCCGTATGGTATGACTGCAAAAAGAATGGATGCTAACAGTGCCACTTTCAGGCCATATCTTTTTTCTGTAATTTTGTATATTAGCAATGTATCTAATACAGTAAATAAACCCATAATGAGTCTTGGAATAAAATAAAGCGATTCTACTGAATCGACATCTGGAGATGGATTTAAAATATCAGGATAGCCAATCATTCCTAGAATACCAGCCAATAATATTTGTCCAAAATATGGAGCAAAATATCTATCCTGTGGTTGAAGACCTTCTCCTTCCAGTGTAGACATAGCTTTACGCATATAATGACCCTCATCCACATGTAGGCTAGGAAAACCTGTTATATTCCATAGACTTGTAAAAGAACTTAAAATTAGAGGTATGAAAATTAAAAGTATTTTTTTATTTCTAAGGCCCCTACTTTTAGTCATTTGAGTCAAAATTAACCACCCCATTATATATTACAAAGATTTAACTAGACGGGTTTTTTCGATTCTAATAATTATCTTTGTATGCATAATGCAAGAAGCAACAAATTTATTTCTTTTGGTGATTTCGTCCATATCTATATAACTGCCACACTGAACCTATATAGTCAAAAATAACACTAAATCCCATCTTGCTTTTACCTGATTTTCTATCCATGAAAGTATATGGTACCTCAAATATTGGAATATCTTTTGATTTTACAAGTATTTCTAACAAGATTTTATAACCCTTTGTATCGATTTTGAGATTTTCTATAATAGGTCTAGGCACAGCAAAAAATCCTGACATGGGATCTGTAACATTATTTACATTGAGGCCAAATTTCGCAATAACAGCTGCCCCTTTACTTATCAGTCGTCTTTTAAATGGCCATCCAACTATAGATCCATTCTTTGTATAACGAGAAGCTATAACTATCGAATTAGCATTGCCTAGAGACTTCTCTATAATTTTTGGTATCATTTCAGGTGGATGAGAAAAATCTGCATCCATAATGAGTACATAATCACCTTGGGATGATTTGACTCCTTCTAATATAGCTGGGATTAAACCGTTTTTGATTCTTCTATTAATAATCTTAATTGAATATAGCTTTTCTTTAAAGTTTATAATTCCTCTTTTAGATTCAACATCACAATCTATGTAATTTTGTACAATATTACTAGTACCATCTGGAGAATTATCATCTACTATTATAATTTCTGTAAAAACATTACAAGTCAAATTTTCTTTGATTTTATCTAATAATCTTATAATATTTTCTGCTTCGTTATATGTAGGGATAATTATTGAAATTGTATACATATTTTTTGTTTCAAATATTTCGTGATGATTTGTTTGCACTTGTATTTGATAGGAAACATCTACATATTAAAATTATCGTGAGTTATATTTATAACATTTTTTAATATTTTTTTTAGTAATAAATTTCTTATATTTGTTTTACTGTATTTAATTACTGTTAAAACAAAATTCATAATATTCGTAATATGCACATATATAATGTTATAATAAGCATATGATACTGAATCCATATCAATTCCTCACATAGTAAATATCTAATAAGGAAATATATAATAATTGAACATTCTTATATAAGATAAAGGAATAGTGTTTAAATCTCTTTTAAAGTAGTAATTTTGTATATTTGTATTACTATAACATTCATAATATCATTAAGATTAAATCTGAGATAAATTTACAAGAGTTAGAATATTTTTCGTCAAAAGATTTTGGTGATCCTGATATCACGCTAACGATAAGATCTTTTTCTAAAGATCCTGATATGTCTAAATTTAGAGCTACTAGGAAACTAATGACCGATAACTTTGAATCTGGAGATTCACCATATACTATCAAATATACAGAACATTTTGGTTCTTCAGGAGCTCAATTCCAAATAAAATTTAATGGAAGCAAAATAGAAATATCAATTAATGAATTAATATCAAGATCCAAACATGTTACATATGTGAATTTAATAGAGCCTATTCTCAGATTTCTCTTTCTTTCTAAAGAATACATTCTTTTACATTCTGCATGCATGTGCTCTCCAAATGGTCAAGGGTTTTTCCTTTCAGCGCCTCCAGATACTGGCAAGACAACAACTGTAATAAAATGTGTTAAACATGGATATTATTTTTTATCTGATGATATGACTATAATCAAACTACCAAACAATGCAGTATGCTTTCCAAAATCAATGACAATTAGTGCCCATACCTATAGAACAGCAGTTGAAGCACAATCATCATCTCGTAATGATGATAATGATACAAATGATAAAAAAGGAATGAGAATTAGAAGTTTGGTTCACTCAAAAACTGGAAGGAGTCTGATGCATAAATTGGCCGATCATAATGTACCAATCTTTACGATTAATACAATTGGACAGTCAAGGATAAAACCCCCTAAATACCATATTAGCGACATTATAAAAGATGCGAAAATTAAAAATGAGATACCAATCAATTCTCTTTTCTTCTTGGAAAAAGGTAGTGACGGAGAAAAAATAGAAAAAATGGAAAAGATTTCTGTAGAGGATGCCTTAAAAAGAGCGATAGAAAATAGTGACGACGCATTTCTATTTCCACCCTATAGTGATTTAATAAAATATATACGAATTGAGACCAAAACAGCATATGATCTTTTAGATGCCGAGAAAAAAATGATGGAGAAATTACTATCTAGTATTGATTGTTATATCCTAACAAGTAGCGGAAGAAAATGGTCTGAAATGATACTCGATAAATTCTCTACATAATTACAAATTCACTAATCTTTTTAGTAACTACTAAAAATAACGCTGTGTTATTTAATATTCGATAAAATTCTCGTTATTTTTCTTCCGTATTATTGTAGTTAACCAATACTCATCTATTATAAAAAAGAAAAAGATGGAGGAAAAATTAATCCATATCCATTCCGGGCATGCCGCCCATTCCACCCATTCCGCCGGGCATGCCGCCCATTCCACCCATTCCGCCGGGCATGCCGCCTCCTGGGGGAGCTTTTGATTTACTTGATGCAATAACATCATCAATTCGTAAAAGCATACAAGCTGCTTCAGTAGCAGACTTGATTATTTGTTCTTTAATTACTACAGGCTCTAATATATTTTGTTTAAACATATCTGCGACAGTTGTACTCCTAACATTAACACCAGTCCATTTCATTCCTTTGTTTTGTTTCGCTCTTAACTCTGCCATTGTATCGATTGGATCCATACCAGCATTAGTAGCAAGAGATATTGGAATGGTTTCTAATGCCTCTGCAAATTTAATTACAGCTAATTGTTCTCTACCTTCTAAACTGCTAGACCAATTTCGTATATGTGTAGCAATGTAAGCTTCTGGTGCTCCTCCACCTGCTACTATAAATGGTTTTTCCAAAACATCTTTCATAACCATCAGTGCATCATGAAGAGAACGGTCGGCTTCATCTACCACTCTTTGAGATCCACCTCTAACTAGAATGGTTACTGCCTTTGGATTTTTACATCCTTCTATGAAAACCCATTTATCGGTTTCAACTTTTCGTTCTTCAACTAGGTCAGCTGAACCAAGGTCTTTTGAAGAAAGATCATCAATATTATTTACAAGTCTTGCGCCTGTAGCTTTAGTTAATTTTAGCATATCACTTTCTTTAACACGTCTAACTGCAAGTATACCATCTTTAGAAAGGTAGTGTTGTGCTAGATCATCTATGCCTTTTTGACATAGTAAGACATTCGCTCCTGAACTTTTAACTTTTTCTGTCATTGCTCTTAGCATATTATTTTCCTCTTCAAGGAACATTTGCATTTGCTGAGGATCACTAATACGTATTTCTGCACTCATTTCAGTTTTTTCTATTTCTAATGGAGAATTGATCAATGCTATTTTCGCTTTTTCAATTCTTTTAGGCATCCCACTATGAACAACTTCTTTATCAAGAACTATACCTTTAATAAGAGAAGTATCCTGCATAGAACCTCCTGCTTTTTTTTCTACTTTGATATTATCAAGATCTACTTTTAGAGTTTTTGTTTTTTCATTCAATTCAGCTATCATTTGTGTAGCGTCTACTACTATTTTACTTAAGACAGGACTATCTTCTGAAACTAACTTTGAATACATACTAGTATGCGCAATTTTTGCTAAAAGATCCCTATCATCAGTTTTTACTTTAATAGCAATTTTATCTAATATTTGAAGAGCTTCAATGGAAGCAGCAGTATAACCATCAACAATAACTGATGGATGAACGTTTTTGTCAATCAGTTCTTCTGCTTTTTCTAATAATGAACCAGTAAAAATGACTGAAGATGTGGTACCATCGCCGACCTCATTATCTACTGATTTGGCTACTTCTACGACCATTTTTGCTGCTGGATGTTGGACATCTATTTCTTTTAGGATAGTAGCTCCATCATTTGTGATGGTAACATCTCCTAGAGAATCAACTAACATTTTATCCATCCCTCGTGGACCTAGACTAGATTTCACGACTTCAGCAACCAATTTAGCAGCAGTAAGATTATTTTTTTGTGCCTCTCTTCCTTTATTTTCACGTGTTCCTTCTCTTAAAATTACGACCGGCATTCCGCCAGCGCTTGTTTGAATTTGGCCCATACTCATATTCATTCACCTAATATAATAAACACATTTCAAATAATCCTATTTTTATAGTTTTACACGATTATATACTTAATATCAATCATTTACATGTAATTTCCTTTTTTTTTCCTCAAATTTGGATTTAAACTTGGCTACATTAATAATAAACCGTTCATGTTTTCCTTCCCCGATTTTTTCAATATCATCAAATGCCTCTACATTAAACATTACTCTTCTATTATTAACAGATTCTATTATTGCTTTCAACCTAATTGTTGAACCTACTGGCGTTGTAGCAATATGTTTAATATCAACAATGGTTCCAACTGAATCCCACTCCTTCTCTTTTAAAACAAAATCCTTTAAGAGTAGTCTACATGTTTCTTCCATTTCAGAAATCATTGAAGGAGTAGAAAGCACATTTTCTCCTTCCCATAAAAAACTGGTAGTCTGATTTGAATTAGTCGTTATAACTCTCTCTTTTGTAGTACCAATTTTTACATCAAATTCCAATTAAAATCAAAACATAAAACATGATTCAATTTATTAAACTAATTGATAAGATAAACATAATTTGTAAACTAATATAACAAATTGTAAAGATATCAAAATGAAAAACGAAGGGTAGTAGAATTATTTAATTTGAGAATCCATAATTGGTCCATTTTTTATCAACTAAATTTTTGGTATCATTGTCAACTGCTGCTGGTTTTTGAATTTCTCGCTTAAATCCTTCCTCGGCAGTTTTAGTAGTTGCGTCTATTCCCATTTTTGAACCAAGATTTAAAAGTGGAGATGCAGGATCAAGCGTATCAGTAGGAGTATTATCAATTATAATTATATCTCTTTTAGGATCAGATTTTGTAGTAATTGCCCAGATTACTTCATTTATATTGTGTACATCAATATCATGATCAACTACAACAAAAATTTTTGTTAATGATAGTTGACCCATCCCCCATAATCCCATCATTACTTTTTTAGCCTGTCCAGGATATCGTTTTCTGATAGATATTATAGCCAATCCCTGGAACCAACCTGAAGCAGGCATAGAAAAATCAATGACCTCAGGTTGAAACATTTGAATAAGAGGAAGAAATGATTGTTCAATAACTTTACCTATGTATGCATCTTCTAAAATTGGTTTCCCGACAACGGTTGTCAGATAAATTGGATTTTTTCTTCTCATCAAACATGTCAAATTGAATGTTGGATAGGGTTCAGGAGGTGTATAAAATCCAGTGTGATCTCCAAATGGTCCTTCTATTCTCATTTCATTAGGGTCAACATATCCTTCTAAAACAATCTCTGAGTTAGCAGGGATTTCTAAATCAACTGTTTTGCATTTTACTAATTTTACACCCTTTTTTCTAACGATCCCAGAAAAGAAAAATTTATCCATTCCTTCAGGAACAGGAGCTATTCCACTAAAAATAGTTGATGGGTCCGTTCCGATTACTATTGCTGTTTCAATAGATTTGCTAGACTCCTTCATTATTTCATAGTGTTGAGCTCCTCGTTTATGTGTCTGCCAATGCATTATTGCCTTTTGGTCATTTACGATTTGAATTCTATAAACACCGATATTTCTAATTCCAGTTTCTGGATGTTTGGTAATAGTTAATCCAAAGGTAATAAATTTCCCTGCATCATTTGGAAACGATTTTAGAATTGGTAGTGAGTTAAGATCAGCCTTTTCGGTTTCAATTCTTTCTGTTACAGCACCAGATTCAACATACTTTGGAGCATAGTCTCCTAATTCAGATAATCTAGGAAGCATCTTTAATTTATCAAACAAGTTAGAAGGTATTTTCAATTTTGTTAAATCTGTAATTCTTTTACCAATTTCTCTAAAATCTGAGAGATTCAGAGCAATTTTTAATAAATCCATAGTTCCAAATGCATTACCTAATACAGGAATATCATATCCTTTTACATTTTCAAAAAGTATAGCAGGTGAGTCACCTGAATACATCATACGCCTCATAATCTCAGCTATCTCAAGATTTGTATCTACTTCTGTTTTCACACGATGTAATTTGCCAACAGATTCAAGTGTATCAATATATTCAGATAAACTATCAAAAGCCATAAATCAATAATTAACTAGTTTATAGAGTTATAAAAACAGCTCTTTCACTTAAAAAAGGAATTAGTGGATTTGAACATGGTTTAATGGTTTTTTATTATCCCCCAAATTATTACTGCAGATATAAAGCTAAAAATTCCTAGAAGGATAGGAAAATCAACAGAATTTAGAATTTCAATTATTGAATCAAATTCTGAATTCATGTTATTGTTACTTAATTTAATTTATTATCAGTTGATAGTCATTATTATTAATTAGTTGCAAAAAAAAACTTCACCTTTTGTCTTTATAGTTCTTAATAGATGTGGATATAATCAAAAAATTGAACTAAAAGTAAATTCTATTAAATAATATCAATAAAAACAATCTCGTATTTGTTTTAAAATTCTTGCTGTAGCCCCCCAAATTATTTCACTATTGTATCTAAATGTGTAGGAATCACTAAAATTTTTATAAGTAAAATTATTAAGACCCTTAAATAAATCAAATACAGGAATGTCCAATATTTCAGAGACTTCATCAATTAATATTTTAGTCTTTCTAATACTATCCTGAAAAGTAACAAATGGAATTATTGCAAAATTCGAAGTTAGTGTTCTGACTGTATGAAAACTTCCCAAGATTTCATTTGGATGAAAATTTAGACCTATTTCCTCTTTTGTTTCCCTTAATGCTGTATTTAATAATGATGAATCTGTTTCTTTGAATGTTCCTCCTGGAAATGAAATTTCATTTTTGTGATACTTCAACAGAGAACTTCTTTTTGTCAAGATAATTTTTGGTTTAAAATTTGTAAAGTGAATAATTATAAGAACAGAAGAAAGAGTATATCCAGATGATTTTAATAATCGGACATCGACATCGATTTTAGATGAAAGTCTAGGAATAATCTTTTCTTTGAATTGGTTTTTATCGATATCCAATAATATAAATTAGCTGCAGGAATATTTTAAAATTATAGATTTAATAATAATTAAAAGGTGAATTTAAGTAGGCACACTAGAATTGATAAACAATTAAAAAAATGAGCAAAATGAAAAAACAATTAGAAAGATTATGTATAACAATTTTTATTATACTGTAAATAAACCAATTATATTTTATATTCCATTAGAGAAAAATTAAGTGAATACTAATTGATAATTAATTATGAGTTAAACCCACCTAAAATATTACCTAATGATTATTTTAGTTATTCAAATCTTTTAAGTGATATAGAAATTGTAAAAAATAAGGTAATGATACTTGATAAATATATCAATTGTCTTCATTTTACTGATTCAGTATTAGGAGTTCCTAGATTATCAAGTATAACCATGGCAAGCATAATAAAAAAAAATAATGCTAAAATGAAAATTTCATGTAGTGTAAGAACAAGAGATAGAAATTTGACATCTATGTATCAAACCATTTCTGATTCTATTTTACTAAATCTTGAAAGTTTACTCATTATACTGGGAGATCAACCCAAAAATGATTTGAGTCAAGAATTATTAAAACCTAGTAAAGTCGTTAATCAGTTTAACGCTCAAGAGTTCAACAAATCAATAAAATTAAATTTATCTATTCCAAATAAAATACGAAACATTCATACTATCAAAGGAAAAATTGGTGCAAAACCTAATGCATTTGTAACTCAATCTATGGAATCATTAGAAGATTTAGAAAATATAATAGATCAAATTAGACCTTTTGATATTAAGGTAATTGCATGTATAATGGTACCTTCAGAAAAGAACAAAAGATCAGCTGAGTTAATAGGTTTGAATTGGAAAGAATATGAAAAAGAACCTATAGAATTTATTAAAAATTCTGGTAAGGTTGCAGATGAAGTTTTAATAACATCTCCCAATCATTTCGCATTGGCAACAGAAATATTAAAAGAGTTAAAATAAATCCGTCTTTTCTTTTCTTGAATGAACCATCTCTGATTTTAATTCATAAAGAACTTGTCTTTGAAAGTCTTTGAGGTTATCATCTTCTGTTAGCCTAGGTCGTCTATAGTCTATTTTTATATCTTTTTTTATTTTACCTGGTCTATTAGTAAATACTACTACTCTATCACCAAGACACACAGATTCTATAATATTATGTGTAACAAAAATAATCGTTTTATTTGTTTTAGCCCAAATTAATTGTAATTCAACTAATAATAAATCACGTGTTTGAGAATCCAGGGCAGCAAATGGTTCATCCATAAGTAATACCTCTGGATCCAAAACTAATGCTCTTGCTATAGAGACTCTTTGTTTCATACCTCCAGAAAGTTGATATACATACGCTTCTGCAAATTTTTTTAATTGCATCATATCAAGGTATTGCATTGCTATTTCTCTTCTTTTTAGTTTTTCAACTTTAGCTATTTTTAATCCAAATTCTACATTATCTATTACTTTCATCCAAGGAAACAGAGCATTTTCCTGAAAAACCATTATTCTATCTGGGCCAGTTCCAGTAATTGGCCTACCATTTAATACAACTTGTCCTTTCGTTGGATTATCCAATCCTGCTAAGATATTGAGAAGTGTAGACTTTCCACAACCAGAAGGGCCCACAAGACAAACGAATTCACCATTATTTACTGCCAAATTAATATTTTCAATGGCATTTATTAGAGTTGATTGTTTTCCCTCATTTCTATAGAATGATTTTGTTACGTCTTTTATTTCTAATTTAACCACTAAAATACACCACACCTATTATAGACCAATCTTAAAACTCCGAAAGAACAAAATTAAAATTACCGTAGACAAAGTTGTAAAGAAGGTATAAGTAAACATTTTTTTAAAAGAGTTTTAAACTTAAATTTTAGGTAAAATTTATTGTCATTGGTATTATCTATCCAAGTATACTTATTAAATATATATATTATTAATCGCTTTACCTCATTAAAAATTGGTTTAATCTCCTTCAATTTTAAAATTATCTATATAAAATGCAAATATAAATAATCGCATTAGAGTTTTATTTATTTAGTTACTTCATTCTCTAATTTTTTAGTATATATAAAATATCAGACAGTGAAGCAGTGGTTTTCAAGCCAGTAGGACGAAAAATTGTCCTTGACGCACGATATCCTGAACAAATAATCTCCTCAATAATTTGACTTAATTTTTTTGGACTAGTTTTGAGCATAGAACCTATTTCATCTACTGAAAAATAATAGGGGATATCATCTAGTTCCTCTATACTAATATCAAATATTTGTTTTATTTGATGATTTTTTTTATCATTATTAAAACTACCTGAAAAATGTTTTTTTAATAAGTTTGAAATAATACGTTTATCAAATAATTTTCCTGTCCAAAGCTGACCTGCGACGTGAAATTTAGTACTACATATTGGACATAAATCTTTTGAATATATATGGGAGAAATTTCTTTCACCACATTTAAAACAATGTTTTATGTAACCTAGGTTATCAAAAACCATGTTAGCCATAGAATTACTTATCGATGCTTTAAGAAATACACGAAAATAATGTCTATTCGCGTGAGCAAAGATAGGAGATAAATATATTCCCAATCTTGCAGCAATTAATGCTGTCGAAGATATTATTAAGCGTGTAGCAACTTCATTTGAATAGGTATTGTTAATAGATAAACCAAAATATTTTCTTAGGCATACATTTTGATATATTCCACTTAAAACTGCAGTATCAGTTGCCGTAATAGAAATTAATCCATCATCTTCAACAGATCTGAGAACACATTCAATAAAAGGTGCGGGGCTTCCAAATGGATCCAAATCTACTATTGTAAATCTTTTGTTTCTTTCTGTTGGCCTAGAAATAAGGAATTTACATACCTCATTTACTGAAAAAATACATTTTTCAGTGACATTATTTAGTAGTGCTGATTCTTTTGCAGCTGTTATGGCTAGTTCATTAATATCATTTATGTAAATTTTAGAAATTTTTGGTACTTCCACTGCTACTCGGAGTCCTCTAGGTCCAATTCCTCCAAATGCATCAGCAAAGGTGATTTGATTATTTTTATTGTTGTTATATTCATCTAAAAAAATATTATAAATATAAATTGACAAATCTCTATTTAACCTTGCAAGAGGATTAAAAAAAGCAGGAGAATGTTGTGGAACCTTTTCTTCAAGTGAATTTTTCGGAACAAGTAATTTTGTTAGACCTTCAGTGATCTGTATAAAATTATCCATAGTTTTAATAAAATCATAGAATTTATCTATCATATAATTACTAATCTTTGGTTTAACCTTTGTATAGAAATTTTAATGTAAGAGATTCAATTAAGGAGAAATATAATTTGTTAATATGCGGGATTGATGAAGCGGGAAGAGGATCAGTCATAGGTCCTCTTATAATTGCTGGTATAAGTATTAAAAATAGGAATATCAAAACATTGGAGGGAATAGGAGTAAGAGACTCAAAAGCTTTAACCAGAAAAAAAAGGAATTTTTTATTTTATAAAATATTAGATATTTCAGAATTCGTATGTATATACAAGGTTGATTGTAAGACTATAGATGAAAATGTATATCAAAGAAAATTAAATAAATTAGAAGGAGGAATAATGTCAGCAATCATTAAACATCTAGCAGCAGATATTGCGTATGTAGATTCATGTGATGTAAATATCAATAGATATACAAATTACCTTAAGTCAAATTTAGATGTAAAAAATAATACCAGTATCATTGCCATGCATAAAGCAGACAGAATAAACCCTGCTGTATCCGCAGCTTCAATAATTGCAAAAGTAATAAGAGATCGAGAAATCCAAATGTTGGAAGAAAATTTTCAAAATATTGGAAGTGGTTATCCATCGGATAAAAAGACCATGTATTTTATAAATACTTGGATCAAAGAATACAAAGAATTTCCAGATTTTGTAAGAAAATCATGGAGACCTATAAGAGAAATAACATGCAAACAAAGTAAGCTTTATGATTTTATTTAATTTGACTGTATGTTGCATATATCAATCCATGATCTTTATCATAAGGATCAAGATTTAAAATTTGTTCGATATGAAATCCGCTATTTTCTAGTTTTTTTGCTTCTTGAAGTATGACTGTTCTTGGATCTTGGGTAACATCTATACTTCGCGTCTTGACTACTAGCAATATTTTCCCATTATCTTTAAGAAAAGTTTTACAATTATCTATTGCTATTTCAGTTTGATCAGGTTGAGCAATATCACAATACACCACATCCACTTCACCATATGTAGAGAAGTATGAGAGAGGTTTTCTCGCATCTTCTATGATTGGAATAATATTTTCTCTTTTCGAAGCAACGTTTTCTATGAGCTCTCTAGCTACTCGAATAGAAGATTCTATTGCAAAAATTACTCCAGAATTACCTATAATATCAGAAATATGGCTTACTGTAGTTCCAGTAGATGCACCTAAATAAAGGATTTTTGTTTTGTTTTTTATAGGAAGGTTTTTCAAACCCTTGATTAGAGCGGCAGCAAGTTTACTTCTAAAAATATCCCAGAGCCGATATTCTTCCTTATCGATTGTTATTAGTTTTTCATCATACACTGTATTTCCCTTAATTAAATTCAAAGTAGCTAAATGTTTTTGGCCATTAAAAATGACCCATCTATACCCATCAAAGTCATTATTAAATTTACTTATAGATGATGAGGGTGATAGAGCTGATGATGACGTTAAGGATATTTCTTCGCCTTCAGTGGTAATATTTTTCATCTAGATACATAAATGATAATTCGTTAATTGATATTTAAATATAACACACATAGAATTTTACTAAGGAAATAAATCTTAAATTAGTATTTATTTCTTTTAGAAAATTTGTTTTTCTTTGCATGTTTTTTATTGAATTTATTAAATCGTCTTTTTGGATTTCTATTATAATTAATCATCATCATTTCCTTTCTATAAGGCTTTTGTTCACTGAGACTTGGTTCTTTATATTTTTCTTGAATTTCAGCTATTCGTGTATTCAGTTGTTCAGAAATATGTAAATCCTTTTCGCCATTCCTAAATAGATCTATTCTTGCTGCAATAGCAACCTTTGAGGCAATTGCTCTAGCCATCTTTCCTCTTTGCCATTTAGGTGCTGAATGTAAGATAGGATGTT
>JAICHH010000025.1 GCA_025922715.1 Nitrososphaeraceae archaeon | reverse complement strand
GAAGTTACATTACCCGCACTAGTTGTTTGAGAATTATTTTCAGACATTGAAGTTTCATTTTGTACCCCTATTGATGTTCCTTGTGGTTTTATGGTAGAAGTTACATCACCATCCCTGGTTAATTCCTGAGCTTGATTTACTTGGGCTGTTATAGGTATCATTGTAATAAGAGAAATATTGATTATGAATATGAGAAGCATCATAAGGTATTTTTCGTTCATATTATTAATTAGTATTAAAATATTATATAGGTTAGGGTCTTAATCAGAATAGATAATTAGTATAATTAAATTTTTCCTAATATTATAAAAATGGAAGCTAAAATACAACATGTTTTTTAGAAAAAGAGGAACAAATTTTGTATTTATTAGAATTCGAAAAACAAAAACAACAACAAATAAGAAAATTGACTAACGATATTGTTGTTGTTCGTCCGTTTCTGTAGATTCTTCACTTTTGAGCTTATTATAGGTGTTCAAAGCCTCATCTAATAAATTCCTAAGTTTACTATAAGAAGATGTTTCCACCTTAATAGGTGAACCTTTTCCTGTTGTTACTTCTATCTCGAAACTTTCTACATATTCTTCTAATGTATTTTCTTCGTTTTTAATTGATGGCATTTTTCTGTTGGTAATAGGTATTTATTAAAATATTAAAAAGATTCCGAAATAATTGTTATGCTTTGTTTTAAGGACTATGTTAATCGATGTGTATCATTTCTTCTTTTTACTGTCTCTTAATCTTATTATTTTTTATCGTACTAAATATTAAAGTTATTTTCTATAGCGATTATTATTTGTCTAAATATATTATTTAATTTGCATGTTACATTAATAATTTATTGTTTAGTAATGTGGATTAGCTTGGTATTATTGGATATGTGGAATTTATTATACCAAAATAACGCACCTGACATTATTATAAAGTCCGCAAAATAGAATAACTCCCATATCCATAGGTTTTCTGAATTTCCGCTGATAAAATCAATTACATATCCGTCATCAGCTATGGCATTTACAAACAGAGATAAAGAAGAAAGAAACCAAGGAATTGATTGTTGATAGTCTTTTCTTAAGCTTATCAAAATTATAGCAGAAGGAGCAATTAATATTAAATCTAGAATTGGATACATAAGGCTTACTACTATAGAAATAAAATTGTCATCTATGTCAAATTCAGAGACGAGTAAATTTGTTACGATATAAAATACGAATAATATAGTAAGTATTGATATAATAATGACATGCGCAAGATTTATTTTTCTTTGTATGTCTTTCATTATAAAAAATAAATGTAAAGAGAGAAATCCATATCCAATAAAATATAAGACATCTATAATTGAGATATCAATTAGTTCCTCTACGTTTATGATAAAATAATAGTAAACAATTAGGTCTGCAAGAAACCACAATATAATACCTATGGTAAGAGACAAATATGATTTTCCATGCAGCCCTGAAAGTCCATATCTTATTATAGCTATAACACCTAAAGTCGAAGCAGTACCTCCAGCAATATTCAAAACCAAAAGAACGAACGAATGCTTATACTTAACATCTAATAATAGTGCTATCAAACTGACACTCATTATAGATATAAACATCAATAAGATAAGATAGCGCAATGGTGATGTATGTTCAATATGCTTTTTGGATGACAATTGATTTCCTGTTATTATTCTACTAACGAGTTTTTATTTTATATGCTATTTTAATATAAAACTAGAATTAGAATAAAATAAAAATCCCCGTAATAAACCTGCACATAATGCATAGGCCTGACCTGTTGCGTATATTCAATATTTTAAAATCTCTTCCAAATTATCTAGATTACTTTTGACATGATTATACATATGTAATCATTTATTAGCAAAACCATTTGCATTCAAATATTTATTTCTTAGTAGGAATAATATTGGTATTAATTATTAAACATAGATTGGATCAATTTTAATGTTTAAAAACCTCGAATATTTATATAATAATATAAGAAAAATAATTTGAGATTAATTATTTATACAGGAAAAGGAGGTACAGGAAAAACTGTTACATCCTGTGCAACTGCAATTGGCTTGGCTGAAATAGGTTATAGGACACTCTTGATATCTGCAGACCCTGCCCATACAATTAGTGATGCCTTATGTATTGATATAGGACATAATACAAAAACAATTAGTTCAAATCTAGATTCAATAGAGATTGACCCATTGTTTGAAATTAGTAAAGATTATGTAGATATTATTTCATCTATAAGCTCCTCTTTTATTGGTAAAGGAGTAGATTCAAGCATTGCCTATGAAATAGCGATGTTGCCAGGTATGACCCAACTTTTTTCTTTGATTAAAATCGAAGAGGTTATTAGAAAAAATAATTATGAAAAAATTGTTCTTGATATGCCTGCCTCAGGAGAGGCATTAAAATTTCTTTATTTTCCAAAATTAATGGGTTCTATGGGTAGACGTATGACAGGATTAACTAATCTGTTTAGTGGATTTGCAAAGATGTTTCAACCAATGTCTGGCTATTCTACTTATTTGGATTCATTTATAACTCAAA
Source organism: Nitrososphaeraceae archaeon (assembly GCA_025922715.1). GTDB lineage: Archaea > Thermoproteota > Nitrososphaeria > Nitrososphaerales > Nitrososphaeraceae > TH1177. The sequence continues at coordinate 13,155 of JAICHH010000025.1, read as the reverse complement.
CTGATATAATAAAGCGTCTTGATAACTTATTTAATATAATAACTAACCAAACTATTACAAGCCTGCGTCTTGTGACTAATTTAAATAACTTTAGTGTGAAAAATGCCAAAAGAGCCCTTATGTCAGCTAACTTGTTTGGAATTAATGTTGATCTTGTCATAATAAATAAGATAGATGTTATGGATGAAGGTAAAAGAATATTTTTAGAGAAAATCAAGTTAAACTTTTTTCCATTGCCTTGTCGACAAGCAATACGGATGAAGGAAGAACTCCAAGGTATTGAAATGCTGAAACAGCATAATTACAATATTTTTGGAACGGAGGATCCTTCTATTATTTTCTTTAATGAGAGGGTTTATTCTATTGAAGAAAATAAAGATTCTATTACCCTCAAATTCAAAATCCCTTTTGCTAATAATTCTCAGTTGGATATTCAAAAAAATAGTGACGAGTTAATGATAACTTTAGAACATGATAGAGGAATTCTTGCCAATACTGTCACGTTACCTTTTGCTGCTGTAACAATGAAAATTGTTTCTAGTAAAATTGTTAATGACCAATTAGTGGTCATACTACAACGATAACTATAATAACATTTTTGGTAATGATTTTATACTTTACCGAAACATCCAAACCTTCCCTATAATAGGTAAATTTACTTTTTAATAAGTTTTCAATATAATTTAAATGTAATAATCAAAGGTATGAAATTAAATATTTGAATGTAAATAGCAAGGTTTAATTTATAAAATTCTATTGATAATTAAATCTATAAAAATCTCTCTGTTTTAGTCTTTGTGCTAAATATATTATTAGATAAACAATCGGGCATAGGATTTGATAGAAAAATTTGTGTACCTTTGACATGAAGATTACTAGACACCAATAATTTTCCAACTTTCAAACAATATATTTATTATTTTCCTATCAAATAATTGCTATATGTCATTAACATTAAATCAAAAAATGGATCTTGGATGTATGACTGTAGTCTTAATTTCTTTTTTGGCTATTTTAATCGTGGCAAGCACAATTCAAAATACTGTCCCTATTAGTGCGGCGCAACTCGATTCCAGTTATGCATTAAATAACACTTTATTTGTTAGCGGATCAGCTACTGCCAATACAAAAGCTGATAAAGTTATTGTATCATTAGGTGTAGAAACAACAGATAAAACAGCTCAGAAAGCGTTACTGTCAAATTCTGATTTGATGAATAAAGTTTTAGGCGCATTAAAGGAATCTGGTGTGCAACTGAATGAAACGCGTACTTCTGCGTTTTCCATAAACCCTAATTACAATTATTCACAGTATGGCGATAAAGGAAATTTAATAGGTTTCACTGTATCAAATTCTATTCATATTGAGAGTTCAAATATTAATAGTGTTTCACAATGGATAGATACAGCAGTTCAAGCGGGTGCCAACACAGTTAATGATGTTTACTTTAGCGTATCGGAAGAAAAGTTACAAGATATAAAAAACATGTTACTAAAAGAAGCAGTTGCAAATGCTAAAACGAAAGCTGATATTGTTGCTGCTGCATCTGGATTAAATGTAGCTGGAATAAAATCGATAACGGTTGGAGAAATAGGTTTCCCTCCGGTACCTGGACCATTATATGCCAAATCTGTTAGTTCTGATGAGGCATCTTCAACACCTATTCTTCCAGGAGAACAAGAAGTTTCTACAACAGTAAGTATTGTCTACATTTTGGTTAGATAATCATACTTCAATTTTGTAAGGTGGTTCATCATGCGGATGGAAAGTTTCCTATTCAGAAACATCTGAGCATTTATCATAGATAATAACATGAATTGTCATAATTGCAAAAAGGAGATAAGGTTAACAAGTGCATGTCAGTAAATTAGGATTCAATAATTAACTTTTGATCTAACAGAATAAATTAAATTTCCTAGTTTTTACTTTCAACTCCATTGATTCAAGGTAGATACAATAAAAAGGACATCCTAGTGATTGCAATAGAAATCATTTACTATTCAATATTTACTTTTAAAATAGCTCCACCTTAAAAGCATTTTGTAAAAAAACTTAAAGAATATGAATAAATTATTTATAGAATATAATCGGTTGACATGATACCGAAAATTTCCAATGCTATTTCATTATCATTATCTATATTAATTTAATATGATCAAAATGATCCATCTTTTGCAAGATGATATACTTTCCTTCTAATATCATCTAGACTATTTGTTTCGTATATTAATCCTTGTTCTTTCAAATCGTCAATTGACGCCTGAACCGTTCTTCTTGCTAGATTTGATAAATGGATTAATTCGCTTTGCTCAATTGGACTTTTATTCTGTATAATAAAATAAATAAACTTTGTAGCCGGTCCACCGTCTGCCACTTTCTTTGCAGTAGATATACTAAAGCTTGCTTTTGACAAAAACCCCCTTCTGAGTGATTCAATAGATGCAACATTCTCTATTTTTATTTCTGCTAAATTGACCCTCTCACCAAATTCAGCTATCAAGGCAGCTTGTTGAACTTCCAACGGCGCTTCAAATATGATATTATCAAAAGATACATTAGATGTGATAGCGCTTAAAATATTCCATTTAATATTTCCTTTCTCGTCATAAATGCCAACACTATAGCCTAAATTTGCCTCCAAGATAACCTTGTCTTTGGTAATATTCAAAGCTTCATTGATTTTATTAATTGCCATATCTGTGGTCAATTGTCTTCTTGGATCCTTTTTCCCTATTTTCCAATGATGTTCTAATCCATGGGATCCAATTATAATAGAAATTTTTTTTTTTTGTTCTGCATTTATTTGAATATTGTTTTCTCCAATTTCAATGATATCAAATCCAAGTGCTGCTGTTTCTTTTACAAATTGTTCAAACACATTTTCTGTAATTGCATATTCTGTCAGCGTACTTCCGGTAGATACTAAAACATTATTTTCATGATAAAATTTTATCCTATCAATTAATTGTTCTTCTGGGATAAAGAGAGGATAAGCTCCATATATTTTGACTATATCTATCATTGGAGATATAATAGAAAAGTTTTCTTTATCAAATCCTTGGAACTTATCTATTATATATGTAATTCCTTGATGTCTTGGTTTTTTATAGTCAACCCTTTTATCAGATAATTGATCTAGCAAGATAATATAGATTAATGGTTTACCTATATTGACATTTTGATATATTCATAGCACCCTTGACATAATGTGGTTATGAACCAAAGTTTCGTATTCTGTAAATTTTGCATATAAATTATAAAAATTAGTAATTTGCAATTATGCTTTAGTTATGCTTGAAGAATAGTGTATTTTTTGTTCTTATTCTAGTATTAGAAATTTTCATTTATCTTTGCTATAATAAATAATTATTTGTTATAAAAAATAGAGGTTCTTTTGATATAATTCATAATTATATCATTTTTCAATAGGCTTCACTATTGATTTGCAGTTTTGTTTACATGCAATAATTTAAGATACAAACAAAATAAATTAATAAAATTTCAAAATCCCATAGTGAATAATATTTGGTGGATTTAACTGTTGTTACCGCTAAAATTCATTTAAGTAATTTCATTTAGGTTTATATCTATATAGCGTTTAAAATAAGACATATAAATAAACAAAGTAAATACTTAAAAAAATAGGCTATTTAAAGTAAAAAATTAATAAAATACGCTGTAAGAGTATAAAATAAGTTAAGAAAATATATATATATATATATATTTATTTATTTATTTATTAAATCTGCATTTGATATTCTCTATATCTTCAAATATCTATTTAGCTCTTAATAGGATATGAATAAGAATAAACAGTATCACAAATCGGAAATAGCCTATCCCTGGCACTACATAGAGGTATCATTTTTTATTGATGAGTGTAAAGAATTGAAAGAATTTTCGATTTGCATTTTTTTACCTACACAAAAAAGATTTATTAATATTATTTTCACAAACTCTTTTTAATCATGCCAAGTTGAAGTTCGTGCTTATCAATATAGTGCTGGAAAATTATTGAGTGTTTTATTGGTCATAATGAAAAATTATTAGGCTAATATTTAGAGATATTATTGCTCAATTTTTTGCTGATTTAAGCCCCACCTATCTCGTATTTTTTCTTCAATTTTTATAAAAACAACTCTGTCAAATATCAAACCTATTGTAAAAATTACTATCATTGTAGCAATTATTTGACTCATATTGGAGAATTCTCTTCCTACTGAAAGAATGTAACCTAATCCCACAAGGGTTGTAATTAACATTTCAGCTCCTATTAGAGCATGCCAAGCAAACGACCAGGCTTGCCTCATTCCCATTATTAACGTAGGAGTTGCAGCTGGAATCAATACATATCTGAAGAGTGAAAACCCTTTTGCACCCATATTTCTCGCCGCTCGGATATATATTGGTGGAACATTCCTAAGTCCAGTATAAGTTGAGAGCATTACCGAAAAAACAGAACTCATCACAACGACAAAAAGTATACCAAAATCATTGAATCCTATCAATAATATTGCAAATGGAATCCATGCAATACTCGGAAAGGATTGTAGTCCTACAGCAAATGAACTCATGGTTTTCCCGAATTGTTGAAATTTAATCATGAGCAATCCTGTAATCAATCCAAGGGTAAGAGATAGTAGAAAACCTAAAAACAATCTCCATAACGTGAAAGCTGTACCTTTAACTAAGGTAAAATCAAATAATAATTCGATAATTGTTTGACCTACTGCAAGTGGCGAGGGAAGAGATAATTTTGGCAATATTTCGGACATGTAAACTAATTGCCATACTACTAAGAATACACTGATAAAAATAACTAAACTTAATGTATCTCTATTTATTATCTTATTTACTATTTTTTTGCTTAAGCTTACTTTTTTCTTACTGCTTTTTATATGTGTCTCCAAACTTTTCAGACCTTACTATTCACATATTAAGCATTATCGTATAGATCAGCAGTAATCTCGTTGATTATATTCTTTATTGACAGGTTATCCTTCCTTTGCTCATTAGGGACGTCAATAAGATATTCTTTCTTTATTCCATAGAGGCGAGGAGACATTACAATAACTCTATCTCCTATTAATACAGCCTCATTTATATTATGAGTAACAAATAGTATAGTTTTTCTAGTTTTTTTATGCATATCCAAAAGTTCTTTGTATAATGATTTTTTAATCGTAATATCTAAACCTGCAAATGGTTCATCCATAAGTAAAATTTTAGGATTTAATGATAAAGCCCTAGCGAGAGATACTCTTTGTTTCATTCCTCCTGAAAGTTGATAGATATAAGAATTAGAATAATCAAATAAACCTACAATAGACAGATAATGCTTTACTATTTGTTCTCTTTGATGTTTGGGAACTTTTGCCATTTTTAATGCAATTTCAACATTTTGATAAGCTGTAAGCCATGGAAAAAGAGTGGATTCTTGAAACATCATTATCCGTTCAGTGCTTATATCTTTTACAGGTTTTCCATTAAGTAAAATTTCTCCACCATAAGAATTTTCAAATCCTGCAATTAAATTAAGGAGAGTGGATTTACCACATCCGGATTTTCCTAGAATTGTAACAATCTCACCCTCTAAAATTTGAATATTGATATTATCTAAGACAGTAATTGTTTTAGAATTTCTTTGTAGATATATTTTGGATACATTCTTCAAACTCAGAGAGACCTTCTGCGGGGGATATTGATTTTTGAATTGCATTATATCCCCTTAATAGCAATTATTATATTTAATTGGTCTTAAATATGCTTAATAGTATTATCATAGGTAAAATTTGCATACAAATTGAGAAATCAGACAATTCAAAATTGGAAATATCTTTTGATAATCAAAGTACTTCAAATTTTAGAAATATATTAGGTTGACCGTCAGTAAATTTATTGATTTTATAATTAAATCTTTACATCTTACTGATTAGACTGAATTAATGCGTATTAGCGAGCTCCCGAGAAGAACTGTACAAGCATCAATAAGTGAGCTAAAACGTCAAGGAGTGATATTTGAGATTTTAAATCCCAAGGATGCTAGAAAAAATTATACAAACTTAGTTCTATTGCAATATAAATTAAATATCTTTATTCAATATCGTTTTCTTTCATAATTAACCATGTAACTACGTTATATTACTTTAATTATATGTTATTAATTGGAAAAAATCGCACATACTTGTTAAATTTTTCACATTTAAGAGCATTATTATATCGACTTTTATCTAATTAGCCTATGAATAAAGAATTTAGATCCACTACAACTATAATACTATCAATTATTTTGGGATTAGCGATTATTTTTACCTCAGCACAACAATCATTTGCTCAAACAGAAGATAAAAAGATATTAAAAATTGGATATTTTCCTAACATAAATCATGCTCAAGCTGTGATAGGTATAGGAAATGGAGATTTTCAAAAAGTATTAGGTGCTAAAGTAGAAATTAAACCTTTTATATTCAATGCAGGTCCTTCCGCTATAGAAGCATTATTTGCGAAACAAATTGATGTTGCATATGTGGGTCCAAATCCTGCTATTAATGGTTATGTAATATCTGAAGGAAAAGATGTACGAATAATTTCAGGTGCTACTAGTGGAGGAGCAGTCTTTGTAATAAGAGGTGATACAGGAATTAATTCTACTTCAGATTTTGGAAATAAAAAATTTGCATCACCTCAACTAGGAAATACTCAAGATGTTGCTTTGAGAAATTACTTATTAGAGCACGGATATAAGACAGTAGAAAATCAGGGGAATGTGCATATTTTACCAGCAAAGAATTCAGACATTTTAACATTATTTTTAAAAAAAGACATTGATGGAGCTTGGGTTGCTGAACCATGGGGAGAACTTTTGATCAAAGATGCCAATGGTAAATTATTCTTGGATGAACGTGATCTATGGCCTGATGGAAAGTTTGTAACTGGGTTAATTCTTGTGAGAACAGATTATCTAAAACAAAATCCAGACGTTATTGAAAATTTGCTTAAAGCCCATATAGAAGAAACACAAAGGATAAATGACAATAAAGAAGAAGCCATTAAGACTTTTAATACTGAACTAAAAAAGATTACGGGACAGACGATACCAGAAGATGTATTACAACAATCACTGACAAGATTAGAATTTACTTATGATCCTATACAACAGTCACTTTATACATCTGCAGATGATGCTTTTAAATTAGGATTTCTAGGAGATACAAAACCTAATCTATCTAATATATTTGATTTAAATATACTCAATAAAATCTTAAAAGAAAAAGCTCTACTACCCATTAATAGTTCTTCTATCAAAGCAGTAAAATAAAATAAATACTAAGCAACACTAAAAATTTCTATTTTATTCTAAATTATACCTTGGTTTGTTAAGAATAATTCACTTTATATATTGAATAAGCTTTTGACTTAGTGATTGTATTATAGAGATGAATGAGTAAACTGATCCAATTGTAGACAGTTAATATATCCACAATTGTACTTATTGTTAACTTCCTGATAATTATCATCAGAACTATCTGTTCTATCTTTGAAATACTGTTGGTTGATTCAGTCGCTCAAACTTTTTCTCAAAGGATGAATGTAGATAATATTTTACTTCAATTACATTACTAATCCTGAATACCATTTACTGCTATCAATATTTCATGCTTTTCAAACGTTGATCTTATAAAATGCTCAGTAAGAAGGAGGTTTTTCTCTTTTGAGATTTGAGTTCAGAGCTGTTTTAGATTAATTAGGAATAGAAAAGATTTGTATTTTATCCCAATTCGCATAATTAACGACGGTCCATTTTAATTATTTTACATTTTTTGCAATAAAACTTGCCTGTATCAATTACTTCTAATTTTCCATTACATTTATTACATAAAAGACGTTGTTGATCAGCCAGTTTATTTCTTACTATATTAAGGACAAATGGAATAACAAATGTAGTTAGAGCATAACCTAGTAATCTCACTACTAGACCATTAACTGATTTTGAGTAATCTCTGTATCTCTTCACTATATATAATTTATTTTTATATTAGAAAAAGGTTATTAACAATTTATTATCTATAATTGTCTGTAACTCAGAAAAGGACTGGTAAGGGAATAATAATTTTTTATTAATATTCTTACATTAAAGATGATAAAGTAAAATCGATTGAGTATAATATAATACTATTGAATTAATTCAATACCCAAATTCTCTATGTCAGTAGATTATAACAGAATTAAGGTTTATAATTAATCTATAAATCATTAATACATCAATTATATTAATTTTACAAAGCTTTTACTTTTATTAGGTATTATCACAAATTTTTTTTATTACTTTTACGTACAATAGCATTGACCGGATTTATAGATTCTTAATTTATTGTGTTATAAGTTATTGGTTCAAAATAGGTAAGTTATCAATCATCAATATTCTTACAATATAATTCGTGAAATTCGAGAAAAAATAACAAAATAATGATCTACAAAGAATGAGGTTTAAAGCCTAATTAGAAAGAAATTATATAGTTTAATAAATATAGAATGTTATTAACAAATATCCTTACATACAAAAACAAATATTAGTTTTATTTGTTTGAATTTTTGTATTCTTGTGAGATTAATAAATCCAATTAATGTTCTATTATGGGGAATTAGACGTAATCAACGTGATGTCATTAATTTGTATAGTTCCTTATCACCACTAATGTCTAGTACAACAGGCAGCTATATGCTTAATTTTGGATATTGGTCAGATGGAATTGATAACCCAGTAGAAGCACAAGAAAATCTCTGTAACATCATTGGGAAATTAGCAGAACTTCAATCAGCAAAAACCCTTGTAGATGTGGGAAGCGGTTTATCTTCTCCAGCCATATTTTGGAAAAATGAATATCCATTATTAGAAATTTATTGTATTAATATTAATCATCCTCATCTTATTTTTGCAAATAAATTAAAGGAGCAATTTTTTATTCAAAAAAATTTAAATAAAAATTTTATAAGTGATATTAGTCTATTCAATAGTACCGCTATTAAGTTACCATTTAATAAACAATCGATAGATAGGATAGTAGCTTTAGAATCTGCTCAACACTTTAAGCCATTCATTGAATTCATAAAAGATGTAAAATATATATTAAAAAAAGATGGAATTTTTGTTATTGCAATACCAGTTATTACGAATTTATTGAGTCCTATCCAAAATTTAGTTAAACTAGGCATTCTTTCTTTTACGTGGGCATCAGAACATTATGTGCTAAATGATATATTGGAAATTTTAAAATATGAAAATTTTAAAATTATCGAAATTCTAAATATTGGTTCGTTAGTATACACTCCTCTATCAGAGTACTATATTAAAAATAGAAAAAACCTTCTTAAAAGAATAACTTCTGAATATGGTTCTTTTCTTGAATATATATTATTGAAGTCACTTGTAAAGATGGACAAATTGTCCAAAGAAAAAATAATTGATTACATAATAATAAAATTAAGAAAGATATAACTACATTAATACTTTGTAAAATTTAATTCATATAAATAATTCCCGAATTGAAGAATATGATATCAATTAAATAGAAGATAATTTATATGAGTTTAAAATTTGCAATCTATCCAATTAATTTTTGGTAACATATATAAAAGTATTTCTTTTCGAGGTTAATATTATTATTATTTCTTTAGTTCTATAAGAAAACATTTTAAAATTCTAGAATTTCTAGTAAAATGAAGAATAGTAACATATAAAATTGGTTTCCAAGTCAAGGATTATTTCTATTATTATTATCATTTTTCTCTTTTATTTGAAAATAACATCTAAACCATCCACTGGCATATTTTGTTACCTCCTCTAATTTTCCTGGTTCTTCAAATAAATGACTAGCTTGAGGGATAATAACTAATTTTTTCTTCTCTACATTTACCAATTGTTTATCTATCACTTCCCGATTCCATTCTATAACAGGATAATCATTTTCCCCAACTAGAAACAAAGTTGGACATTTGATTTGCCTGAGTGAGGTATATTTTGAAGCCAGGTCTACTCTGCCTCCTCTTGATACTATAGCACTTATGTTTTCATATCTTTTGTCTGCAGCAATTAAAGCTGCTGCTGATCCTGTACTCAAACCGAAATAACCCAATGTATTATGGAAGGTATTGAATAGATTGACTTGATTTTTAATCCAGTCTGTGACAGCAATTAATCTCTCACCCAAAAGTGGAATATTAAACCTATATTCTTTTGTAACCACATCTTTTTTTTCTTCTTTTTCTGTTAATAGATCTATTAATAGAGTCGAAACACCATCATTATTTAAAACTCTAGCTACATATTGATTCTTAGGACTAAATCTGCTACTACCACTTCCATGAGCAAAGATTACCAAACTTTTTGAAGATTTAGGAATAGTTAAATCTCCTTCTATTTTTTCTTTTCTAGATTCGTTATCTATTGGGATTCTTACTATATTTCCATTTTCCAAAGAATTACTATTATAATAGTAATATACAATAATAAATATCCCTTTTTATTTAAGAAAAGAAGCAAATATGTTATTAAGTAGTAGTTCTTCATTTTGCTTAATATTTATTAATGGCAATAAAAATAGCAGGTATGATCGGCTTAAAAATAAAGCGTAGTATTAGGTTTAATAAAAAAATTGATCAATACTGATAATCCGATTTTTGAATAAAATACTTTGCTAATCGTATTACATAATTAGTTGACCATCGATTTTTACAATAATGTAAATACAGCATCATTGGGTATGAGGAGGTTATCAGAACAAATAAACGATAATATATTATCGACTGTTGTAATTGTTAATATAGAATAACATAACGCTTTTATCGTTTATTTTATATGATAATAAGAATTATTTGCAGAGAAAGAGTGAAATATATGTCCTTAATTCTACTCTTTATTAATTTTATAAGGACTTTTGTGATAATTTGTTTATAACGATTATATATAATATTGTATATTTTGTTATATGAAGGACTCAGACGATAATAAAAGGAATTCTAACCCAGAAAATAAGATTGGAAAAGATAATGATTATAATCTCCAGAATTCAAACACCCAAAACGAGCGAATAAGACAATCAGAACGCGCTGTAGAGAGAACATTAGAAGATACACGCAGTAATATAAATAGACTTACAAATGAAGCACGAAGAGAAGTTTCAAAATCTACAGAAAAAATGAAGCAATATCAAGAGGATTCTATTAATATTATCAATAATATTGCAAATAATTATATCGAATCACAAAAAGAATTATTCACTTCCTTTTCAGATTCTATTACCGGAAACAATACGAATAGGTTGAGAAACTATCCTCAAGCGTCATGGCTAAATTATTACTCTCCTGAAAGATTTGCACAAATTTATGGAGAAAATGTAAATACCTTCACCAATTCTATGATTAGATACGGTAATCTCTTAAACAACTTAACCATCTCCAACATGAACTATTTTAAATCATTTTTACAACAAATGGAATTATATTCTAAGGAATTTTCAGAAACACAAGAAGGACAAAGATAACCTAAATCCAACTTATTCAATAAGTATTATTCCCCCCTTTATTTTTATTGTTTCTATTATAATTTTAGAGCAAACTGAATAACAAAAACCACAGTCAAAAAATACTTTGCTAAATTTAAAACTAATATCTTGAGTTTTGGATTATAATAAATTATATTGTATATAGTTATTATAAATATAAAAAATATTATAAATCATTAAGTTAATTTAGGAATAGACATTTTCAAAACCTTTCGTGCCAATAGAACAGATAAAATTATTGAAATTACAGACATAATGATTGCGCTAAAAAATATCAGGTCAAATGATAATTAAGATGGAAAGTTTGTCTATATTCCATTTACACTTAAATTTGTCTGATTTATTTTCATATACATCGCAGCCAAAGCAGGCCCAATGGCACATCCTATTATTCTTAGAAGACTACTAACTCCTAAGTTCACACCAGAATATTCTTGTGGGCTCGCAAGAATAATAACATTCATCGCACCTACACTAGCAAACGAAAGACCAGCCGATAATATATCCAAATTAACAGAAATATCAAATTCATAGGAATGAAAGAAAAATAATCCTATAAATCCAAATGTTGTTAAAACTGAGCCCAATATAAGAGGTTTTAAAGTTCCTAATCTTGAGATAATAAATCCTATTGCAGGTCCAAAAACCAAAAGTATTATGGAAAATGGTAACTGAATTTTGAATGGTAGATTTGTAGTGGAAAGAAATAATTCAGAACTTTATTTATTTTTAATTTATTTATTTATTTATTTATTTTAGTTCGCTCTAATCTTTTTTTTGCTCGATTTAGTCTATTTCGAGAGTCAAGATATTGGATTATTGCAGTGATAAGAGGAGTCAAATCATTCATTATTGCATATACTAATGCTACTATACTATCATTCTCAACTGCTTTATTTACTCCTGCTTTAATAGCACCAAAATAATCAAATGTATCTTTCTCTAAATGTAATCTAACCGCCTCGATAAATTCTGATCCTTGTTTAGTGTTGAAATATATTATCAACATTCCTTTTTGAGTTGGAAGAGGAGGAACAGTTGATTTTATTGGATTATTTAAATTCATTAATTAAATTTTGGGTAGTAAAATTAAAGGTTTACTAATAATTCATTTAATAAAAAAAGATTTTATACTTAGACATTTTTATGATTTAGTCCAGTATTTTATTGATAGATTCAAACCTTTTATATTTATTAGATCTGCAATCCAATATCTTCCAATGCTACTCTTTTAACTATACGTTGAATCTCTTCCATTTATCTCATTGTGGACATGGATTTCAATTGGTCTTGAACCTCACCAGTACCAGCAGCAAATTGATCCGAGAAAAATGATAATTTAATAATAATAATAGCCATAACCAACTATTATTGGGATCTAAGCAAAAATAGAAGGCTATGGAATCTTATAAATTGCCTATAAGATTGTATATCAATTCAAATTATAATATTTAATAATTATTGAGAATCACTAATTTTTTTATGCTATGTATCTATTAATAATACATATATGTATATTGATAGAATGAAATGTTCTAATTGTGGAAAAGGTGAGATTGTAACCCCTAATCCCAATCAATCTATTGATGATTAT